>DAHWJO010000119.1:0-10745 GCA_027344105.1 Sulfobacillus sp. | reverse complement strand
TGCCTATTCCGGCACCCAAACCCGGCGCAATGCCCATCATGGCCGGGAACTGACAGAGGCCACGGGTACCGCCCCAGCGTGGGCCCAGTTCAAGTGATTCGGCCCGGCAAGACGCTCTACGCGTAACCTGTGACCTCTTGATCACGGATCTGGCCGAACACCCCGCGGTAGAGCCCCGCCCGGCCGGCGGCGGTCAGCCCAAAGCTTTACCGGCAATTTGCGGGAACGTCTCGATACGCAGCGGGAGGGGTGCTCTGTTTCCTCATCGATCAGTGCCTTTTGACAACAACCCGGCCGAAACAGATTTGCGGATGGTCAAGGTACGGCAAAAAGTTTCCGGCACATTCCGCGCGGGCGAAGGGGCCACCCGTTTCGCTCCGGTCCGCGGATATCTGTCGGCAGTCCGCAAGCAAGGCCAATCACTGTTCGCCGTATTGCAATCGGTCATCGAGGGAAGCCGGCAGCCCCTACGTAATCTGCCTCGGGTACCTCCAGAAGGATCGCGGAGATGGCCCATACGTCCCCTGCCGGAATACTGCCTCGGGGCCTCAACCGCCTTTTTGCAAGGGCACGTGAACAGTGACGCAAAAAGACTGGTACGGCGCGTCTTCTAAATGTCGGATCAACAAGGGGTCCGCCAGCTTTAAAGCCGGCGGGCCCCTTGCTCTGACTCTGCACTACTTCAAAACGTCTAGGGTGTTGGTGTTGTCATCAGTGTAATACACCGAAAGCTGGCCGCCCGATACCACCGCGTCCACACCAAAGAGAGCGGATCCCGCTCCCGTCACGGGATTGACAGCCGTGTTGTCCAGCACCTTCTGCCCTGCCACGAAGGCATGGCCGCCATTCAGGTCAATCTCCACCAGATTGTTGTTGCCTTGATTCACTACCAACAAATCTCCGTTCAATGGGTCCACCGCAATGCCCGCCGGCTTCTTGAGCGCACCGCCTTGGTAAATCAGCTGCCCCTGGCCCTGGCTGGGCGTGCTGGCACCATCCCAATAATATGCGCGGATGGAGTTGTCGGCCGTGTCGGTCACATAGACCATGTGGGTCGCCGCATCGTAAGCCATGCCCTGGGGACCCTCCACCGTGCTGGCGGTCGTGCCGGAATGGGCGAGTCCGCTGCCAATTGGTGCAAACTGGGTGTCTGTATTAAACGCGGGAGGCGCAAATCCATACATGGCCTCGACCGTTCCATTCAGCGCGTTCGCCACAAAAAACGCCGGGGCGGCCGCATTGGGAACAAACACCTGCCCCCACGCTCCATCAAGACCGGCACCGGTGATGAAGCTCCCCCCATTAGGAAACTCCCCTCCCGCTGGCGTCAGCACGGCCACATTGCCGTTGGTTCCCGCCGTGCCGAAGTCCGCTGCCCACAATGGTCCTTTAGGGCTGACGGCAAGGGCTGCTGGCCCGCTGAGATCAGAAGAAAATGTCTTGACTGCGCCTGTTTGGGGATTGATGGCTTCAATCGTGGTGCCGCCACCCGCCGTGCCTGCTTTATTGGAAAAGTTGGAGACCAAAAGGTCGCCGTAATACGGATTGGGTGCCGTAGTCGTTCCTGCATAGCTGTCATAGACGAGTCCATAAGGATTCGTATCGCCATTCGTACCGTCCACGGTGCTCGCCACTGTCTGGATGGTATGCATTGCGCTGATGTTGCCGCTATTGGCCACTCCCTGGCTAGCGGAAGGCAGCGTTCCTGCGTTAGCGGACTGCGCGCCCACCGGTTTGGCAAAAGCCACAAATTGATAGCTGCCATTCTCCGTTAAGGGTACGGAAAAACTACTGGAGGATTGATAATTGCCACTGGCCTGCCATTGGCCCGTGGGCGTCTTCCACCACAACTGGTACACGGGTGAGGCGATATTGACCGTCTGAACGGTCACAGCCGCTACTGGACCCGAAGTCGTCTGGCTGGTGCTCACCTGCAACGACACGGCGGCGTTCACGTACAAACTGTCTGGCGGGGTCGCTGCAGCCTGCGTCCAGTCTCTCTGCTGCACTTGTTTCTGAGTCAGGGCATATGCCACCACTTCATAAGTGCCCGCCTTAACGTCCGTCAGAGTAAAAGTCGCTTGCAAGGAGTAATGCTGCGCGGCCACCCATGCTCCGGCAGGAGTCTCTACCCAGAACTGATATTCGGTGGATCCGGTTGCCAACGGATCATTCACCTTATACTGCACATTCTGACCAGCGCTTGCCGTCTTCAAACTGGCCTGCAATGCCGGGCTGCCGCTGGCAGCCTCAGTGGTCAAAGGTATGAATGCCAAAGGCAGCGCCGCAGAGGCGAGAATCATTCCCGTACGCGTTCCAAATTTCATCAATATTCCTCCTCAGATAATGAACATGCTATTCCTGAACTGTGCAAACTTGTCCGGCCCTTCATTTACCTTATACGGATGTATCCGGCTGGATGGATGCAGGCCGGACCGTGTTTTAAAGCGTTTGGGGGAATTTCTTTGTTCCAGAAGCAGCGAGTCTGTGCAGAAAATCCTGGCCTTCGGTGATTGCGCGACCTTATTGCCCCGCCATGGGCATCCCTGCTCTAACTGCAGAATCCAGAAACAAGATAATCGGACGTGGTCCCCATAAGGAGCCCATGGCGCTGCGTCCGGCGGACCAGATGCCCGTGCCAGCACAGAGCCCCAGCCCTGCAATCAACAGTTCCGGCGCAGTGGACCATTTATTCCCTGGTGTTTGCGGCAACTATCCGCACAAGGTCATGGAAGAGCGCAAATTTGTCATCGGACTGCGAGCCTTTCGACAATTCTGGCACACGGTGTTGCAGACGGCGCCACTGGCACTCCGGCAGCGATGGTTTACAAACCAGGTCCGCGACGGACTCGCTGCAGACCATCGCTCAGGTTTGGAACCCCAGCGTTTCTGAAAGGGCAACATGGCGCTACAGGCTGACCATTTGGAATGGTAGATGCCAGGGATTCTGACATTCCTTTAGAGTCTGTGCATTCGCAGCGTGCTATGATAAAACGGACGGCGGCTTCTAGGGGAGATTGATGGAGATTCACGATTGGGATCTTGAGCAGCGCATCGACCTAGACCTGATGTGCAGGATTCAAAAAGGAGACCAAGAGGCCTTTACAGGCCTCTATAACCGTTACGCTCCCCGCGTACTGGGCCTTACTCGCCGGGTAATTTCAGATACCCGTGAATCCGAAGACCTCGTCCAAATCGTATTCCTATGTGTGTGGCAAAAATGTCGGGCCTACCGCCCCGAACGCGGCACGGTGCAGGCCTATATCTTTCAGATTGCCAAAAGCCGGATGATTGATGAAATGCGCAAACACAAATACAAGGCAGCCGAAATTTCCAGCAGCATCTCTCTAGAGAATCATGCCCAGACGGACAACCCGATCGATTTGCTCGATGCCTCTCTGACGGCGGCCGCGTTGCTCGAAAATCTCAATCCTGATGAGCGCAGGGCTGTGGAACTAGCGGTCTACGGAGGATTCAGTCAGCGCGAAATATCCCAGCTGCTGCGCAGACCGTTGGGCTCTGTAAAAAGCTGGGTCCGCCGGGGTCTGCAAAAGGTGAGAAAGTCTCTGGAGGACAGCGCAGGCAATCGGAGGGAGGGAGAACAATGAGCCACCTAAGTGATGAGGCATTGCTGAAAGCGTTCCGGCGCTATGGACACTATCCCAGGCATCTAGACCGTTGTCCGGTCTGCCAGAGACGTCAGGCCTATCTCATCCAGACCTTAAGCCAGCTGGTCCCTCAACCGGAGCAGCTTCCCTCGGTTGGCGCCCATGCCATTTTGGAACGGGCTGCAGCCAAACGCCGGGCTGGGAGGCTGTGGAGCCTAATCTCTGTGCTCGCTCTCCCGGCGCTGCTGGCCTTGATTCACGTCACCGCACCGCAGCCGGTCTGGCCTGCGCCGATTGCCATGACGGCCACCAGTCTTCCCTTTGCTTCCAGCCACGTGTCCGTGCAGTGGCAGCCTGGCGATTCTGTCGGCCGCATCCGCACCGCAAACCTTGCGCCCTATACCGCCGGCGTGCTGGAAGTCTGGATGGTCAGCGGGTCCCGCCATGTGCCAGTGACGGTGCTGCCGCTCACCGCCGCGGACGAGACCGTCGTCTTCACTGTACCTTACACGGCGCGCTTTGCCCAGGCCATTGGCATCACACTGGAGCCTGCTCCCAATATGCCCGTACCCACGGGCCCGCGAATATTCGGATACCATTTCTCCCAGGGTCACACGTAGCCCGGCATACGCCTAAATCCGCAGAACACGAGGCAAAGGATGAGCCCTTAGCCGCCAGTTTGCCGGAAATTTTAGGGGCTATCGCCCGGACGAATCTCCGGGCAGCGCATTAAATGTCTTTTCCCTAAGAACCCTGCTTCTCGTAGGCCAAAAGATGCTGCGGAGCCCGATTGGCGATACTCCAATGAGTTTGTGAGTGAGGTAAGCGTCAATAGATGGCACCTCGCATTGACCCGCAAGGTTTGCGATTCTCTTATGAGACGAGACGCTATGGTCGGGCGATGATGATCCATTCTAGGGCCACTGGTGCGTCTGGGTCAAGCGTTTCAGGCGTTCTTTCGCTGGGTGAAAAAGGGAGAGAAACCGGCCATCCCCGGTTTCAGTCTCCCCAGCGCTGTCACTCATTCACCTACCTCCGAGCAGGTTGGAAGGTCTTAGACCGGACCGGCATCCTGTCCACACTTGGAGAGGTACGAATAAGACAGCACCGACCGATTGAAAGCATCAATGAAGACGGCGGCGATCATCGCGAAGAGCGGTCGGTACTGTCTCGCATTGGCAATCGGATCGCGACTCATGGTGACCCCCTCGCGCTTAAGCGCATCTTCAGCGGGTTTGCACCCACTGTCCAAGTCCCGGGCGACACAAGCGCGCGTAAACCTGAGGTTTTTCCGCGCGCCCTCAGCGCCAAACCCAGGCAATCGCTCCACAACCGGATCCAGCCCGCACGCCGGGTTAATGCAGACATACCGTTGGCGCCGCACCAAAGGATAAAACGGCCCGGCCATCCCGGGGACAGATCGTATAGGGGTTGTTCGCCGTAGTCGTACCGAGTGCCCCGCAAAACGAGCACACGGCGTTCTGAGAGCCGGGCATCTGCCAATACCGGATATAGCGCTCATTGCGGTCCGTATTTTGCAGCACCAAAAAAACGCAGGCACGGCGCCCTCCCACTCAAAAAAGGGTCGCGTTGGCGTTTGCCGCAGATCGATCTGTTGGACGGATTACGGACGAACGACGTTCTGTAATGTGGACGAAAATCCCGTCCCATCTCGAATAGCATCGCGCAGCCCCTCATCTTCTAAAATTTGAGCTTCATACACTCAACCCCCCAGCGATGTCTAGATCGTACGCTGGTTTCGAGAATGGGCCTCCACCGCACCGGGTAATTTGTGCAAAAACGGTGAAGAGCGACACCTGAACCGTTACCATTTTACTCCGCACCATTCCACCGCTCCCACGGCATTGCAATAAATGCGGTCATATTCTGATGAAAAGGAACTATCTCTCAGTTATACTGTCGATAGAGGATGAATTGCGTTGGCGTAGATGAGAGAGCGGAGGCTTCCCATGGACCTATTGGACGGACTCTGGGTCGCATTACAACCCGTAGTAGACCTGATGACCGGGGCGGTTCTCGGCCACGAAGCCTTGATCCGTGGCCCGGAAGGCAGCGACCGGGCAACACCGGATCAACTTTTTGCCCAAGCCGACGCGGCGCATATCCGGACGGACTTGGAACTCACTTGCCGCACCCTGGCCATTAATGCTATGTTCCATGCATTGCCCCCAGAGCAAATGCTGTTTCTCAATGTTGATCTCACGCTAGGGCCCCTCCCCATCGATCCCCTCGGCCGGGATCTGCCGCGGGCTCGGATTGGTCTGGAAATTTCCGAGCATCACCCAGTGCCTCGCGACTCAGTCGCCCTTGACCAGATTAATGAGTGGCGCGCACAAGGCTACGGCATCGTGTTGGACGATTACGGGGTCGGCTATTCCTCCTTGGGCATGGCTATTACCGTGCATCCCCACATGCTGAAGCTTGACCGCGAGTTGGTGCAGAATATCGACCAGAATCCTTTCTGCGCTGATGTCATCCGGTCCATGGTGGCGTTGTGGCACGACAAAAACATCAAAATTGTCGCCGAAGGCATTGAAACAGCCGCAGAACTCCATGTCCTACAATCCCTGGGCGTCGATTATGGGCAAGGGTTCTATCTCGGGCGTCCAGCACGCTGCCCACTGACCGGACCCATTAGGGCTGGAACCGCGCTTCCGTCGGCGTCCCATTCTTATGCGGGACCCTATGCGCCGGTGCAGGTTTGGTCCGACGCCGATCAGGCGCACTGGCGCACTGCCCGTGAGGCGCTACGCCAGGTTCACCAAAGATTCGTGGAGCACCTGCCTGAGGTTCTTCCCCGGACTGACGTGCTCTGGACGCTCGCCGTGCGTTATGGGGAGAATCTGCCTGCGGACCCCCGCAGCCCGCTCACCCGGGAATATGCCCGCCAGCTTGGATATCAACTCATCCGGGGAGGCATCTCCCCTTCCTGGTACATTCTGATTTATGATTTTTACTTTGCCGCGTATCACCGTGCATCCGCGGATCAAATTCCCGACTTACCGCCGCTCCCTCTGTTTCGGCGGCGGTGGTTATGGGATGTGGCCGACACGCTCGGTGCGTATACCCAAGCTGGGCAGATGCCTTTGAAAAGCACCAGTTGATGGCCTATCGCCAGAAAGGGGGGAATAGACGACGCTGCCGATCTTCCCACCGCGGAACAAGATTGGCTGCGCTCGCTCACCGGATTAGAGGGAATATCCATGCTTAGACATTATATGTAAGGGTTTGCTTATTAAGGGGACGAGGAATGAGGTCGCGCCACATAAAGCTTCCCCCCCAGACTTGAAACTATGCGCCACAGACCGAAAAGAGGGACGTCATGGACACCGAGCCTGAGGGCCGCCATCTTTCATTTCAGGCACTGCTTCTGAGCATTGTGGGGCTGCTGCTGATCACTCTGGGCGCCTTTGGATTCAGCACATGGTACGCATTGCAGCAATGGCCGCAATTGACCCAGTCCACCCAATCGCTTAAGACTGTATCCACAAATCTCAGCACAGCGTTCGACCAGTATGATGGCACTCTGAATATGTATGTGAGTCTAGATCCAGATTCCGGCGCTCCTCCCGGCCTCCAGCGCACGACGTTGGCGACGGCTATTCAGGACCGCGACAATTTTTCTGCTGCTTACCGTCAGGCTCTTCGCCTGAGCCGCGGGTCCCCTCTGACTGGCGATTTGACTCCCGTGGAGACGGCCTTCAACGCCTACCAGGCTGATGCGAGCCTCGTCATTCGTGACATGCAGCGCCAACACTATCGGCAAGCGCTGCACCTGCAGGCGATCGGGAATGTGGCGGTCAGTCAGGCGCTCGCCAGCGCCCTTGCCCGGTTCAATGGGGACACGGCCCAGTTCATCCAGATGAAAGAGTCCCATCTGCAAACCGTCCTGCACCGCATGAGGATCGTCCTGATTTTCTGGGGTGTTCTCATGCTGGCCCTAACAGGTTTAGGTTTGACCGCACTCCGCCGAGCTACCCGGGAACTGGTTCAAGATCTGCTGGCGCTGACCCACGGGAACTTTATGATAACGCGCCCCCCAGCCTTCTGGAAAGAATATGCCCTGATTCGCCATGCCTTCTTGGAAATGAGAGACACCATCGCCGCCAGCTTTGCCACCTTGGTCACCGTGACCCAAAATCAAGAATCCATCATTGCGGCTCGGACTCAGTACTTGCAGCGGTACGCCGCAGGAATTCAAGAAGTCCTGCGAATGACTGCACACACTATGCAAGACTGGCACGATGCAGACATCATCCCAAACCTCTACCGAGACTTTTTGCACACGGTGCATGCAGAGGGCTGGGTGTCAATTGATGCCGCCAGTCACCAGGAAAATGCGCGCGAGGGCGTCGTGCCTTGGGACGGCTCGCTCCTGCCGGACAGCTTGCGCATTGCCCTTTTAGGGGGCGCCCCTGCGGCTGGCTCCAGCCGCCCCCTGCCCGTCAATCACTCCATGGAGGCTCGGGTCTTCCCGTGGCGTCCATACCGCTTCCAGCGCAGTCTCCTGATCATTATGCGAAAGGTCGGACAGCGTTGGGACGACACCGAACAGACCCTGGTGGAACTGGCCGTCGCGCAGATGCAAAATATGCTGTCTGCCGTGCGACTTTTTGAGGATACCCAACGCCAGGCTGAAGAAGATAGCCTGACAGGTCTGGGCAATCGCCGCCGTTTTGAAGGCCGCTTGGAACAACAAACTCAAACCATGAATAACCAGGGCATTCCCTTCCAATTAATGATCTGTGATCTAGACCACCTCAAAATCATTAATGACTCGCAAGGACATCAGGCAGGAGACCAGGCGCTGGTTTCCCTGGGACACGCTCTTCAACAGCACGTCACAGACGGGATGGAAGCCTTTCGCATTGGCGGGGATGAGTTTGCCGTGGTATTGGATTCTGGCAGGATTTCTGAAGCTCACGCCTTAATTCGCGCTATACACCAGGCTCTCCCGCCCCCGCTGACCATTTCCGCCGGGGTCGCAGCGTCTCCGGCGATGGGCACGACCGCCCGCGTCCTCTTCATGGCGGCAGACTGGGCGCTTTATGAGGCCAAGGAACGGGGCCGCGACCAATTGTATCCGGCTACTTTAGAGAATCTTCTGCTAACGCTGGGAGAGCCGCAAGATACCCACAGCGCCAAAGTTTTGGCCGCCTTGGTGGACGACCACCAAGGCCGGCCACAAGATACCACCGCGACCATGGCACAATGGGCTCGAGATCTCGCCCGGGATATCGGCTGCAATTCCGAAATGCAGCGCACCGCTGAACTCGCGACACTGCTTCAGGAATTGGTCCCTTTCGTCGAATTTGCCCCACCCGGTCCGGCCACGATAAAAAACCATCCCGGCGACTATCCACAGTGGGGTGCAGGGTGGCTGGCGGCCTACCCTCGACTCGTACCGATCTCCGTGGTCTTGCAGGCACACAGCGAACGGTGGGACGGTGCCGGATCTCCATTAGGTCTCAAGAAGACGGAGATTCCCCTGATCGCCCGCATTATCGCCGTAGTGGGTTACTATAGCCAGCTGGTAGCGTCCCACCGTCAGCTACGGGCCACCGATTCGCAGACCGAGATTGGGAATTTGCTAGAGAAGGAGGCAGGAAAAAGCCTCGACCCCACCCTTGTGCGCCGCTGGGTGGACCGGTCGACACATATTCCGCACTATCGGAACCCTCCTAGTTAGCGAGCGCAAAAGGACTAAAATCACGGTATCAAGCCGTTTTTGCGTATCACTCAAAGGGAGGATTAAAAATTTGTTATGCCGCAGAAATGGGGTGCTTGCGGTCGCGGATCAGAGCGCAATTGACGAGAGGACAGTGCGACACCCGATTTCAAGAAACCGCTCGCCGAAGATTATCACTGCGGCCGGAAGCTTGTCACTGACTCACCGGTGTCTTCTTACGGAGCTTCTACGAAAGCGGGCGCGACTCAACCTTGCGACCCGCGAACTAGGAGAAAACTTCGGCTAGCACCAAAGACGTGTGCAGCATACACCTATTCCGCATCTCCTGGAGAAGTGGGTGTCCCATTCCGTTCTCTTGGCATCGTTCAGACTCATTCCACGCACCGACCGCAAGGCGGTGCCCGAGAAGGAGTTCGACTTACATCATCCGGCCCCTACTGGGGAGTTTCGTCTTTTCGCCCCCCCCCCCCCACAATAGAGGCTGGCTAGGGGACGGGACGACTTTTGTGGCGGAGGCCATGGGGCTCATCCGTGTTCCGTTGGGATGTTCGGCTGTGCCCAGCAATCTGCCCGCTATCTCTGTCCCACGGCATCAAGACACGAACCCTCTCTACCGTACCAGAACATTGCACCCTGTTTCTCTACATTTTGCGACATCTCGCATCCTAACGGACACGACACGATCTCTGGCTACGGTCATGCTGCTTATCTGAGGTTCACTCGCGGTCTGGAACCCGCCCGGCTACCGACACCACAAAATACCGTTGGGTAAACACAAAGACAATAAAAATAGGGGTCAATGTCAGAAGTGACGCGGCGGCCAATTCACGCCAGTGTGTGCCGTCAAACCCCTGAAAATAGGAAAGAGCCACTTCGATGGGGCGGGCCTGGCTGCCTTGGGTGATAATCAAGGGCCACTGAAATTGGCTCCATTGTGACGCGAAGGTCAGCAGCGCCACGGTTGCCACAGCGGGTTTCGCCAATGGCAAGGCAATATGCCAAAGATACTGCCACCATGAGGCTCCGTCGAGCTGGCTGGCATCCATCAACTCCTTCGGCAGAGTTTTGAAGAACTGACGAAAAATGAAGATCGCGAAGACATTCGCCCCAAACGGCAGCACTTGACCCGTCAGGGTGTTCAGCAAGTGAAGATGATAGGTCACCAGGTAATCAGGAATCAAAATCGCTTCCGGAGGCACCATCAAGGCGGCCAACAGAATGCCAAAAACAATCTCCCGGCCGCGGAATAGCGGGAGACTGAGAGCGTATCCTGCCGTGGCGCTGGTTGCCAACACCAGAACGATCGTCGCCCCCGTAATGATCGTCGAGTGCAGCAAATATACGCCCCAGGGCGCGGCACGGAAAACCTCTGCCCACGGATGGAAATCCCATCCGGGCACCAAGTCGGGAGGCAGCGTAAACACGTG
>DAHWJO010000118.1:0-10780 GCA_027344105.1 Sulfobacillus sp. | reverse complement strand
TTTTGTGCCTGGCTTGATGAATCAGCACACTTGTAGCGTAATTCTTTGGGCTCCTACCAGGCAACCATGAATAAATGCGAATTCCCAAGGAATATTGCCTCAATTTCGTGCCAGCCGCAATGCCTTTAAAAGGCCCCCAGAAAATCACGCGTTTTAACATTAATGCTCTGATTTGAACCCTGTCCTGGTAAATTCATCCCATTTTACGGAAAATACCTGATCCACAATGCACCGGATCGTACCGGTGATCTCGTGCCGACCTGCGGGCAGCGCTGATTGTCCGGGTGACGGTACCAAAAAAAACCGGCGTGACAGCGGGAAACTAGTAGGTGGCGTCATGCCCTCTGGCATGACCATGGCTGTTGGGACGCCTCTGGCATCAATGCGGGCGAAAGAGAGTGCATGCTATGGTCAGCCGCAGTGTCTCCTTATCGTGGACGGTTGCGGGCGGCGCATCCGTGAGAGTATAGGCTGAGATCACAAATTTTCAATGTTCCCTCATTTTAGAAGGGTTTTTCTGGCAAATGTGGAATATAATCCTTAAGTTTATCCAGATTCTTCGAAAAGGGGGACATCAAGTTGAAAAAAGCCTGGGTTCTGCTGAGTGCAGCCGCGCTGCTGTCACTGCCTGCTCTGGTTATTTCGGGATCGGCCGCGGCCAGCCAGTATGGACAGTTGCAAGGCAATACGGCACAAGCGCTGCTGGCAAACTCCACCAACAATGGCGCCGCCAGCCACGCCGCTCAAGTGACGCTGTTTGTTGGCTTCAACTTCCAAAAACCGGGCGCGATGCCAGCACTCAACCAATATATTCAGGATACCGAAACTCCGGGGAATGCACATTTCCACCATTTTCTGAGTGAATCCCAATTTGCCGCGGACTACGCTCCATCCTCGAATCAGGTCCAGGCCCTGCTCAATTATTTGTCCCAGTACCGCATCGCACCCGTGATTGCGAATGGAGCGACCGTGCAATACCCCTTGGGCGTCAATGTGACAGGGACGGTGGGTGAGGTCGAGCAAGCGTTCAGTGTCTCGATCAACAACTACACATCCGGAGGCAAGTCGTATATTGCCAACAGCGGCAACCCCTCTCTGCCGGTGTCTTACAGCTACGGCGGAGCGTCCTATGATCTTCAGGCCCTGGTAGCCGGTGTGGCTGGCATGACGACCTATAATGCCATCAGCCCCCATGTCCAACAACAGCAGAATGTCTCCCATCTGGACAGCCAGGCGGGGCCGGTTGGATATTCTCCGCAGCAAATGGCTGCGGCCTATGACGTTTCTCCTCTTTACAAGCAACATATCACGGGGAAGGGGGTGACCATCGGCGTGGCTACATTAGCGTCGTTCATCCCCAGTGACGCCGCTTACTTCTGGCATTACTACGGGATTAAGCGTACGGGCTCCTTATCTGAGGTGGGAGTGGACGGGCAGAGTACGGCAGCGTCCGGCAAGGGCCTGGGGGGCTCTGAAACGTCTTTGGATGTGGAGCGTTCAGGGGCCATGGCCCCTGGCGCGAATATCATCGTCTATGAGGCGCCTAACACCAATCCCGGATTCATCGACCTGTATGATGCGGTGGCCACGGCTGACAACGTGCAAGTGATGACAACCAGTTGGGGAGAAGCGGAGTTTTTTGAGCCATTCTCCTATGCGTACATGCTCAACCAGGCCTTTATGCAAGGGGCGGCTGAAGGCATGACGATGATTGCGGCGTCAGGGGATGACGGGGCCTACGACGGATATCCTACCGACAAGAATCTGGCGGTGGATTCTCCGGCATCCAGTCCCGACATTTTGGCTGCAGGCGGCACCACTCTCCCCATGGTGTCCACGAGTCCCAACGCCGGACCCATTGCTCCGGGCAGTTCACAGACGGGGGATATCCCCATTCCCGGCGGCACCATCACGATGTCTGGCGAACAGGGCTGGGGCTGGCAATACCTGCTGCCCTACTACGCCAACTTTGGCCTGAAGTCTCAGGCGCAATGGAAGCGCGACATTTATCCCGTGGGTTCCACCGGCGGGTACAGCGCATTTTGGACATCATCGGCTCCGAACAATGGTAGCAGCCTTTACAGCTGGTGGCAGACGGGCACAGGCAATCCTGGCGCCCGGGGTGTGCCTGACGTGGCATTCAATGCAGATCCCTTCACGGGTTACGCCATCTATGACACCAATTCCGATTACACGACCGCGGCGGATGGATGGACCAATGGCTGGGGAGGCACGTCATTTGCGGCACCCCAGTGGGCCGGGATTGTGGCTCTCATGGACCAAGACCTGGGTGGCCCTCAGGGCCTTCTGAATGCCGCGCTGTATGCCAACGCGAGCGGGGGCGGTTTTCACGCCATCACCCAAGGCAGCAACTGGTACTACAATGACGGCCCGGGATGGAATGCCGTCACGGGACTGGGCTCCCCGGATGTGGCTCTTTTAGCGCAGAGCCTCAGCGCATGGAATAACAGCTAGGACTGATTGACGCGGCCCGGCAGGCTCTCGAGGTCTGCCGGGCCGCGCTATGCCCGGAAATATTCCCGTGTTCTGGCCTTAGCGGGTTTGGGCGCATCGCATCATGAGGTGTATTGAGAGTCCCGGCTAATGAAACGGATAATGTTGCGGCAACCCCAGCACATCAGTAATGTTTTCGGGGGGAACCGGGCACAGGTGTTTCCACTCACGTCCTTGCTGAGGAATATTGGCATTAAGGATTTGCCCGGTCACCATATTCATCGCTCCACCTTCCGCCATAGCCCCGACTTGCCACAAGAACCAATTTCCGGTGAAACAGAAGATGTCGGTGATGCCCGGAGTCTTTGTGATGACCTTACGGTTATAAAATAGGGTAAATCCTTGGGCTTGGCGCGCATTCCACATGGCCAGGGTAAATGGCTTGCCGTGAAGACGCCCCACCCAGCCATAAAGAATCTGCGCGTTCTGATAGGGGGCGGGCAAGGGAGTTGACAGGTGAGGGACAAAGTGCGCACTGCCTGCAAAGGGTTGGACCAGGGCGTGCGGGGACGGATGGTGCGTGTCAGTAGACTGTGAGACGGAGGAATGACTCGGCGGGGCTGCCGCCTGACCGTTGGCTCCGCATCCTGCTAGCGCCAGTACGCTGAGAGCCGCACCCACAGCGATAAGGTACCTCATGATGATGCCTCCTCCGCTTGTGAAAGCCACATGGTCTGTGCTCTTAACTAACGATGCACGGGGCGAGCCGGTTACGCAGTGCGAAACAGCAGGTGCTTTCATCTGTTCTTATAGTGGAGGAATGTTCCATGTGCATGGCCCTAAAGGATTTGGCGGCGGTTCCGCCGCCTCCCCGGTGTTCGTCAGTACTCGATCATTCCCACTGGGCAGGGGTTCTTGGACGGACACTGCCTCCGGCGGCCAGCGTGCTCTTTCCCTCGGGCAAATGGGGGCACACCTTGACGGTACGGGCGTTGGGGTATGTGGTGGCGAAATATGCCCGTCTCGCCGGTCCCGACTTCAGCCCCCATGATTTGCGCCATCAGTGTGGGTACCGCATGGCGAGGCATGTGCCGTTGCCTCGACTGGCCGATATCATGGGCCACGACTCGTTAGACACCACCTGGATCTATGTGCAGCCCGCCTGAGCCGACCTGCAACAAGACGTGGAGACCATTGCGTGGGAATAAAGGCCCCCGTTAGCGTCCCGGCACGGGCCGCCATGATGACGCGATACGAAAGACGGACGCGACGGGCAACGCCGCCCCGTTGAGGGTGGTCAGGTCCGTCCCGTGGATCCAATCGATGGCGACCTGGTTGCCAGAAAGCTGCGCCTGATAGCGATCGCCCGCGATGGCTGCCAGGGCTGGGTATGGGGGCAGCGTGACGTCGTGTAATCGCCTGACGACGGATCGCGCTACGGTGACATCATGGGCTCCTTGGTCACCGATGACCATCAACGTCCAGGGGCCCTGAGACCAGAGCACCGCGTTGGTCGTGTATAAGGTGCCCGTGATGCCCAGCCCTAACGCGACGGTCTGAAAATGGTGCGAGATAATTTGCGGGCCATTGGGTCCGATATTTCCATTGGCGCTTTCCAAGGTTTGGAGTCGGCCGGAAGGCGTAACCATCGTGTTCTGCATCCCACTACTCAGCTGTTGTCCTGCCCAACTGACCCACGGATCGATATGCGTTGTGTCGAGGGCGGGATTGTTGACGCTATAGGCCACAGACGTCGGATACAGCCTCACGATCCATCCGTTGAAGCCGGTCACGCCGGAGACATGATCGACGCGTGTCTCCGCTGAGAGATACGGCCCGCCAGCGGATACGGGTGGGGCCGGCACCCAGGTGGGGGCCGCTAACGGCTCGGAGGTATGATGACCCAGCCATGCCATCGCCTGCGTCACCGCCGAGTTCGTCTGGACCCCGGACGGGGACGGCGCCGGTGATGATGAGTGCGGTGGGGTACTCGATGACGGTGTTGTGCTACCCGATGTTCTTGCCCCTGAGGTCTTAGCCGTTCCACTGACATGTGTGCCGGGGACCGAGGCCGCAAGATGTCCGGAGACTCCGCAACCTGCCGCGCCGAGTACCAACACGCTGGTCACGCTCAGCCATACCAGGGGGTGGGGTAATGTGCTCTTCATGCTGAATCATCTCCTGTACCTGTACCTGTAACGTGTCGTCGTCATCCTATAGATTTAAACGACAGGCGACGAAAATTGTGACAGGAAAGGCGGTAGTGAACACCCCTATACGAAACAGTCCCGATCTTTGTCTTTTAGTATTTTTGAATGTGAGCCGCCATATTCAGGGCAGATAAATAACCCCCGCTTAAATTAGAATTCCATGGTCCTACACTCGATGTCAGAAATGCTAGATCGTTGTGATTCCAACTCACCTGTGACGTGACATTCTGTTCCTGAAAGGTTTCTATAACCCATCCCTGTGTGTTAGGTACCGGAAGACCAGTGGTGTGCAGATACGCGCTGATATGGTGACCGACCATCACCGCTTGTGTCGCTTGGGATAAAGGAGCCTCCACGATTAAACGCCATCGACCTTCACGCCAGGTAACGGCTGTGATTGACTGTCCTTCGGAATCTTTCCATTGAGTTTGAGTACCCACAATTCCACTTCCTAAGTTGATGGAGTTGCCTGATAGCGACTGAGGGGGAAGATTAATCGTGATGGGTAGGCTATGCCTCTGGGCTATTCTCGTCGAAGGCCAGGGACGAACAGTAAATGATCCGATTGTTTGTTCCCCTCGATTAAAAAATAGTTGATAAAACGCGGTCGGAGTTGTTCCTGTTTGTGTTTGCACTGTAATAGGTAATGGCGTATGCGCTTCCCCGGGATACGTTGTCGGAGCGTACAAGGGCAGCTGAGTACGATGCGCCAATGATTGCAGAGCCGTTTGGATGATCGTAGGGAAGCTCGTTGGTGTGGCATTCGCCTGACCCGTGGCCGGTGGTGTAACCGTAGACGGAGACGATGACGCGGCCGTCCAAGTAGCAGAACCTGAAGAAGGCGACGCGGACACAGGACGTGATGACGGTGTGGTGGATGATGTTGAACCGGATGCAGAAGGCGATGAACTCACCGTTTTTGAATGATGACTGGGAGCAATGGCTACAGGATGCTCGCTAGTGCCACATCCGGTGAGGATCATACTGCCAAAAAGAATGGCCGAGCCGAATATCCCCGGTTTTAGTGTTGTCATGTGATGATGCCTCCGTGGGTTTAAAAAAGTTTGCCGGGATCCTCAGACTTAACAGGACACCGCGCGGCAAATTGTTTGTGCTTAATTTAGATGTCGCAAAGCTGCTGGTATTGCCTGTCCGAAAATAGATGCGTAACATGGCCGTACCAAGTTATTTTACCCGAGGAAAGGAGAAAGGCCTGGGGGATACTGACGGTATCCCCCAGGCCTCGCAAATCCAACCTTGCTCATTATAGCGCACTATACGTTGGAGGTAGACCCGCAACGCGGGGTTTTTTGTTCGGAGTGCGGAATCGTCCGCTTACGGCCGGTCGGCAGCCGTAAGCGGACGCGCCGTTTGACGACGGGCGTGCGGGTGGTGTTGGTGATCCGGCGCCTCAGTTGTGCCATGTGTGATCAGATTCATCATGAACTCCCGAATTGTCTCGTGCCCTATAAACGCTACGATGTGGAGAGCATCGAAGGCGGGATGCTGGAGGGCACTACGTCGGCTGTCGCCACGCCAGATCTCTTCATCCTGTTGGCCGGTGAGCCCCACGTCTCGGACATGAAGGATGTTCGGATACACGTAGCCAACTGTTTGACCAGACGAAACGATGGCTTTCATCGAATAATAGGGTCATGACGAAGTAAAGAGGCGGCGCTCACGGTTGGCTGCAAAAGCAAGAGTTGCTCGAATGTCTTCATCGTGGAGATCCGGGAAATCTGCCAGAATTTCAGACGGAGGCATGCCTCCTGCGAGGTAATCAAGAATATCAGCGATGGCAATGCGTGTTCCGCGAATGATGGGTTTGCCGCCTCGGATCGTCGGGTCCAGGACAATTCGATCATACGAATCGCCTCCTATTCTAAAATTATACTGCCCACAAATGACCGGATGAACTCTCCCCCATCGAACCGCTACCAGTCCCTTAGCCACCCTTTGAAGATTCTGGCCCCGCCGGCTACGCCGTCGTGGATAACGGCATTGGGTAGGCCCCGGGGTTCCGTTGCCGTCATGCGCCGGCAAGCCACGGTGCCGATCCTGGGCCTTGCCGCAGGGGATCAGACGAGGACGCAGAATCCGTCCTGTACGGCTCAAAATCCGTCGGTCAGACATCGGTGCGGGAGACCCGCCACAACCCCACGGCCAGGGCGGCGGCAGCCCAGATGAGGGTGACTGTGAGACCTGTCCCGAGAGTCAATGCCCGCACATTGTCCTGCATGGCTAAAGTGCCCGTCCAGTCCGAGATTAGGGGGAATGAGACAGCAGGGTCCAGCAGGCTCGCCGGGCCTGCGAGCGCGGCAAAAAATCCGCTGAGGAGGACCAGTACCCCAATGATGAGGGCCCCCACGGTGGAACGGGTGACGACGGACAAGCCGACGAGCAAGGTGACAAATCCGCCCAGTGTCAGCATGGCCAAGACCAGGGCGAGCAGGTCATAGGACCATTGGGGCATGATGTGGAATACCTGCTGGGCGGGAACCACTAGGGACGGCCCGAAGTTTTGGGGGAGGAGCGTCGTGACCATTCCCACCACATGCGGCTCCAGCGTGCTGCCGACCCTCATCAGCACGCTGCTGAATGCGAAGATGCCCACAGCCGCGGCCAGCATGAATCCCCACAGGATGAGGAGAGCAGCCGCCCATTTGGCGAGATATACCTGCCGGCGCCTGGGCGCGTGGAGGAGGAGAATGCCCCAAGTCCCGCTGTGCAGTTCGGCCGAGACCGTATCAGACGCGATGACCACCGCCATCAGCGCAAAGAGCACCAGGGTGTCGCCCCCGAAGACCAATCCGACCAGCCGCATCCCACTATCGGCCGCCGGGTTGTAGGAGAGGAGTCCGTGCGAGACCCGGTAGCGCGCCAGCGCCAATTGTTCCAGCAGGGGGCCGCGCTGTGTGGGGATGGTGGACAAGCTGTTCTGGAGGCTCCGGACTTGGAGCCGTTCGTTTACCGTCCCCCCGTTGCTTTGCTGTATTTGCTGGAGGGCCTGTTGTTGTTGGGCCAGCTGCTGCTGCAGCGCCTTTTTCTTTCCCTGCGGCACGGATTGCAGGGCCCGCTGAGTCTGCGCAATTTGCTGGCGCATCTGCGCGGCGGCCTGTTGGTTGTTTTGCGCATTCTCTGCCGCCGGCTGGTAAGTCTGGTGGTACGTGTGGGCAGAGACGAGACTGACGCCGGCTATGAGAATGATGAGCGCGATGATCAGGGCCTTGCCCCGCTTGATCCATATTTTTTCCATTTCATTGCGGAATACGGCGCGGAACGTCGGGGGATTGGCCGGCTTAGACATTGGTCACATCCTCCCCGGGCTGTGTCATGCGGGCTAAATACTGGCTTTCCAAACTTTGTGCAGTGGGCCGGACCTCTAAAATGTCGAAGCCTGCCCATACCCACTCCCGTACGAGCCGGGGACAGTCCATCTCATCGATCACAGCCACCGTGAATGCGTCGTCCGGCCCTGGGGTGAATGCATGATGGCGCTCGGACAGCCACTGCTGCAATTTGTCCCGGTCGGTCACGCGCACCTGCAACTGCAGGGTGGGGGTGCCGAGCTGGTCATCACGGCCCACGATGCAGCCCTCCTTCATAAAGACCAGACGGGTGGCCAGCTGCTCCACTTCGGAGAGAATATGGCTGGAGAGCAAAATGGTGACGCCCGCCTGCGCCATATCAGCCAGATGGGTGCGGAATTCCCGCATCGCCGCAGGGTCGAGCCCATTCATGGGCTCATCCAGAATCAGCAGCTGCGGAGCCTGGATGAGCGCCAGGGCCAAGGCCAGCCTCTGCCGCATGCCGAGCGAGTAGCCGCGGACCCGCCGGTGGGCGGCCTCGCCTAAACCCACCGCATGCAAGCGCTCCCGCAGATCGGAGGGGGTGACCTTCAGTCCCCGCAGCCGCAGCACCTGCAGCAGATTTTGCTCGCCGGTGAGGTAGGGGTAGAAGTGGGATTCTTCGATGATGGCCCCTACGCCCTGCAACGCCTGAGTCGGAGACGTATGCACATTGATGCCGTGAATGGCGACCGAACCCCGGGTCGGCTGCACCAGGCCTAAAATCATCCGCAAGGTGGTCGTCTTGCCGGCCCCATTGGGGCCGAGAAACCCACAGATGTCGCCCCGATATAGGTCGAGGGACACATCACTGACCGCCAGGGTCTGGTGATAGCGCTTGGTCACGTGGTTCAAAGAGAGCACAGGCTGTGTCGATGCAGACATGAGAGCACCTCCGTAAAGTGGCTGCCGCGCGTGGTGGGCAGCCTGCCGGTCCAGACCCATTCATGCGCCCCTCATGAAAAATACCACGCAGGACCGGGGATCCCGGCCAAGAGCCGGGCAGGGCCAAAGCCGCACAATCTTCGAAGTCTCTGATGTCACTCACTGGATTGACTGGTGGGGGACGTGACCACGTATAGCGCCATCATCCAGGTGGTCAGCACGATGCTCACGGTCACGTCTGCGAGCAGGAAGAGGAGGGTGCCGGTGATCCCTAAGGCTGCGGGCAAAAGGCTCAGCAGCAGGACAGCGGCCATGCCCACGACCGCGGTGAGCAGCAAGAAGCCTAACAGCATCCCGTAATTCTTGCGGGCAAAACTCCGGGTCCAGCTCGCGCCCCAGGACAGTCGGTCGACAAAGAGGCCGCCAAGCATCCTGAGCATCCAGGGCAACCCGATCAGCAGGACGGCCACCAGCAGGGCAAAGGCGATCCCGATGCCCACCACCGGGTCGCGGACTCCCAGTAAAAATGTTGCGAGGCCGCCGACCATATCCACGATCATCAGGGCGGCTCCGTACAGAGCCATGTAGCCGATAAGTCCCCACCCGCGTCCGTAATTGCGCGCCCCCCAGACCCAAAATGTCTGCCAGCCCACCGGATGGTCATGCAGCGCCTCGCCAATGGTGGTGTAGATCCCCGCGAGCCAAAAAGGTCCGACAGCCAGCCAGATCAGCATCATGAGCAGGATGCCGGTCCCGACCGGCGGGGCAGCGGACGCTGCGCGGGGATGCCACAGGGCATCCGGGTGAACAAAGGCTTGGAGCAGCACCGTATCCCCAAACAGCCCGGCCGCGCCTAATATGCCGGCATACAGCACGAGATTCCAGGCGACAAGAGTCCATAAGCCGGGATGCTGGAATGCGCGGCGTGTCAGCGCCGCAGCTTGCGTGAAAATGGCAGAACCGTCCCTTCTGGGTTGCGGTCAGGGCCTTCTCAAAAAGCCATGGTGGCCGCGGATTTCGGGGCGCTCGCCCGCATTGCTTAGACATTTCGTTGTTGCATGATAATATCGTCTTGCCATGCCCAAGCGGCGAGGGGCAATGCATGGCTTCGCCCGGAAGAGTTCGCCGCCGTGGCCCTCCTTGCTCTGCCGCAGCGGCTAAATTGCCGCCGGACCCACCGCGGCTCTGTATCCACCATAGTGGATGACGGGGCCCTGCGCAAGGGCCTTAGCCTGTCTGAGGACGGTCAATGATTGTGTGGAGCGACCGGGCCCGAGTCTGGAGCCGTGACTTTCCTGCCGGAACCCGAATGGAGGTTGTAACTGCTTCATAGTTTGCTCGTAAACGAGCGTGTGGCGTACTTTGTCCCATTCTAACCACCAAAGCCCAAAGCGGAAGACTGTCATGGATTACTTCCAATCTTTGAGAAAGCTATGTGGACAAATCAATGTCTGCTTCTTCCTGTTTGGACCACAGGCCAATCGAATGATCTCGGATTAACACCATGGCCATCGAATAAACGGGAATGGCTTCTTCGAGATGATGAGAAGTGACAATGACATTTTTGCCTGTAAATGGCCCACTAAAGGGGGGGATACGCCACGAAGTTGGCATTATCCAGTCGGTGCGATTCCGACCCGTCCAAGGGCTAGCCACCCAGACGGAATCGAGTGTTGCGCCCGCCTCCGTGAGGCGGCGGGTGAAGTGTACACCGAAGCAACTGCCATGCCGCAACCGCAAGGTGAAGGGATGGAGCCTCGTTATACTGTGATGCAGCGGCCGGCACCGTTCCCCTTGGTGGAAGGCAACAAGTACCGGACCGTCAGGGCGAGGGCCGGGGAGACGCTACCGGGGTCATAGACCGGGGCATGGCAGGAAAAGGAT
>DAHWJO010000117.1:0-10893 GCA_027344105.1 Sulfobacillus sp. | reverse complement strand
AAAGGTGCTGGAAGGCGCCAACATTAAACTCGCGTCGGTCGCCACCGACGTGCTCGGGGTGTCGGGGCGCGCCATGCTGGATCGCTTGGTCGCCGGGGAAACTGATCCGGTGGTCCTCGCCGACCTCGCGGTCGGCCGCCTCCGGGCGAAATATGATGCCCTGGTGCCCGCCTTGCACGAGCTGATGGGCACCCATCAGCGGTTTCTGCTGGACCAACTGCTGGGACACATTGATGAGTTGACCACGCGGATCGCGTCGCTCGATGCGGAGATTGTGCGCCGCGTGGACCCTCAGGCGGCCACGATTGCCCTCCTGTGCACGATTCCCGGCATTAGCCGGCGGACGGCGGAGGGCATCGTGGCCGAACTGGGCACCGACATGACCCGCTTTCCCGATGCCGATCACGCGGCCGCTTGGGCCGGGTTGGCCCCCGGCAGGGCAATCGGTCCTTGCGCCAAGCCTTGATTCTGGCGGCGTGGGCCGCCAGTCACACCAAGAGCACCTTCTTGGGAGCGCTGTATCGCCGGTGGGTCCGCCGCATGCCCCTGAAGAAGGCTATCGTGGCCTTAGTGATTGTCGTCCATGTGCTCACCGACGGCCAGCCCTACCAGGATTTGGGCCAGACGTACCATGACGCCCGGGACCGGAACCAGATCGTGCACCGGGCGCCGCCTCGAGAAGTTAGGCTTTCGGGTGACCGTGGAACCCGCGGATTCTGTGCCGGCTACCGAGTAACCCCGGGTCTTGAGGAGACAGCCGCCCACCCGCCGTTCGCGTGTTCTGGGGGGGTGTAAGTGGTCGTGTCCCTTTTGCATATGGGATTTTCCGAGCAGATATCATCACCAATATTTGGGGTATTGAAAATGCTAATATGGCACGTGGTATCCTCGCCATGCAGAACGAAGTACCCCCAGGTTAGATAGCCCTACGACCTTTCCCTGCGGGGCAGGGGGGGTGTCAGTTCATTTAGGTAGCAGGTTCGTCGTAGGCACTTCCCTCCGGTTCAAGCGTGAGCGCGGACGGGAGGCGATAGAATTTTTTCCCTCGCACAGTCTCCCGGGAATCCGTCCGCGAGCGTACCCTCTGTGTGTCATTGATGGGCGAGAGGACGCGGATCCTTAAGTTCTCGATGGAGTAACATCCGTGCGATGGTGGTATGTCCGACGCCATACTCCTCGGCCAGTTGTTTCAATTGCTCCATGTCTTCCGAGGCAATGCGGATCGTTAACGATTCGAGGTCTTTGTGCTGTCGCTTCTTCACGCGCACCTCTGCAACCGATTCGAGGCTTAAATCCGTCGCGTCATGCTGCGCAAACCATTCCGCGACCTCCTCATCATTGTCTGGGTTAAATGGTAAGGACTTGTTTTCCTCCATCACACGTCATCCTTTCTTCCGGTATCGTCGTTTTTCCATGGCGGTCATGTCGCGGGCGGTAATCACATAAGCCGTCTTATCTTCAAGGAAATAGCGAAAAATCACGGTGAGGAGCCGTCCGTTCTCTGCACGCCCGAACGCGACATACAGACGCCCCTGACGATCGGGCCGCTCATCCCGGGTGCGTCCTATCTGGAGGTCGTCGTCTTCAAACGCGTCATACACCTCATCCCGATTGACCTGATGCGCTTGCCCGATGTGGGCTTCTCGGCTGGGCGGAATAAGAATCCGATCAATGTCCATTTACAGGCCCTTCACATTCTGATTTTATGTATTACATAGTAATTCTTTGCCTTACATATTGCAAATTAGTGCGGCCGCCGTTACTTCACGAAGCCATCCCCTAATTTAAATAGTGGGGTACGTTTTTGATGCCGATTTGCCGCAGGAGATGGCTTCCCTCACGTCCTCGCGTGAGCGTGGACGTGAGGACCCGGATTATCTTTTGCTTTCTTATTCGATCAGGGGTCTGTGTAGTAATGGAGCAGAAAAGGGCAATAAGCAAGAAACAAGCCGACGCTGATGGATGAGCGGATTAGGCATCCGGTTGGGTCAACGCCCGCAAGTGCCCCTGCGCCACCGCATCGGGGACGGTGAAGGAATAGCGTCCGACAATGGTCAGGTGATCGTAACCCAGCGGGGACAGGCGAGCAAGATCGGGCTCCTCGACAGATTCTTCGGATTGTCGTAAAGTCTCCACGGCCGCCTCGGTATAACGCGTGTTCCACAGAATAATGGCATTCACGACTAGGCCGAGGGCACTGAGTTGATCTTCCTGTCCTTCCCGATAGCGTTGATACAGTTCCCCGCGCTTCCCGTAGAAGACAGCGCGGGCCAAGCTATGGCGGGCTTCGCCGCGATTGAGTTGGATGAGAATGCGTCGACGATAGCTTTCGTCGTCTAAATACGCCAATAGATAACGCGTTTTAAAGAGGCGTCCGATTTCGCCAATCGCCCGCCCCAACACGGTCGGCCGTCCGCTGCGTTGCAAGGTTTGGATCAGACGGGTCGCATTGACCGTATTCAGTTTCAGGGAACCGGCCACGCGGAGCATATCCTCCCAATGGCGGGTAATCAGATCCCGCCGAATCCGGTGCGCGGATACCCCATTGAGCACCCCGTAATCCGCCGTGGCATCCCATCGCCACAACCGCGCTTCCCCGATGTCAGCGAGACGCGGACTAAACTGGTACCCCAAAAGGCCAAACAAACCAAAAATCATGTCGCTATACCCCGCCGTGTCCGTCATGAGCTCGTGCGGATGGAGAACGGTTTGCTGGTCGAGGAGCCCTTCTAATGCGGACAGAGAATCCCGCAGCGTCCCCGGGACCACTAACGCATGAAACCCACTAAACTGATCGCTCACAAAATTGTAATAGGTCACCCCACGTCCCACGCCAAAATATTTGGGATTCGGTCCCGCATGGACGGTGCGCATCGGCGTCACAAAACGCAAACCGTCGGCCGAGGCGACTTCACCGCCCCCCCACACCTGCGCCAAAGGCCGCTGCGCGTGAAACGCGACGAGGCATGCATTGGCTTGAGTCAAGGTATCGGCGCGAAAGTAGTTTTGCTCCACCCAGGTGAGACGATCGCGCTCGAGGGCGGGGATACCGGGCTGTACAACGGGATCTAAGCCAATATTGCACGCTTGGGCAATAAGCACAGCACAGACACTGGTGGCCAAGTCTTTGACACGCGTGCCGCCTTCACCGAGATGGGTAAAGGCCTCGGCGAAACCTGTCCATCGGTGGACCTCCAACAGGAGAGCAGGCAAATCAGAACGTGGCAACAACGCGGCGACCCGCAATCGCAGGACTCGTAGCGAGGCCGGTTCCTCCACACGATCTAACGGGGTGAGTACCACACGCTCTCGCCCGGCAAACGATTCGATGCGTACGGCCGCATTGTCCTCCCACTGGGCCACCGTATGGCGATACGCCTCATCCAATTCCTGGGTTAAAGGGGCCAGGGATTCCTCCGCATCCAAAGACCAGTCGAGGGTCCGGAGAATTTGTGGCCGCACCGCTTCCCACGCGGGGCCTTGGAGCAATTGCGCGCGGGGATCCCCATAGCGCTCACTGTGGGGAAGATAGAGATCGTGGCGCCGCAAAGCCTCTAACACCCGTTCCAGCACCCAAAAGGTGTAGGCGCGCGGCAGCACCGCGTCGGGAGATGAGGGGGGCTGGCAAAGGGCCCGCCAACTCGCGGTCATCCCCTCCGTAGGGGCTTCACGCCAGAGCTTTTTGGAGGACCCTTCCTGTTGATGCAGATAGTGCCACGCCGCCGCGACGGATTGTCCAGCAGGCGTGGCTTCCAAGGGGAAGGCATTCATTAATGCCGGTAAAAACCGGCGAATGGCGGCATAATAGTGCAATAGGGACACCAAGGCCATCGTCTGGTCTGGCGGTTGTGTCAGCCTATCCACGGTGTGCATCGCGGAGCGGAGAGTGGCTTCCGGAACGATAGCCAGCACGTGCTCCCGTAGAGTGGCCGCGTCAGCACCGGATGCGTGGGGGTCTTCCAGGAGAGCGAGGCAGGCCGTGCGCAATTGACGCGCCGCGTCATCCAAATCGCGGAGGGTACGCAGGCGGCCCTGCTGATTTTGTCGATGCATGCGGGCGAAGAGATCCGTCAGAAACCGCTCGAAGAGTTCTCCCACATCATCTTGTGCCCGGGTGGTAAAGACGATCACGAAGGCGACCAACGTGGCGTGCCGTCGGTCAGCGCCCATCCGGGCGATGATCTGAGCGCGTGCTTGGGCCGCATAGCGCGCCAGTAGTTGGATCCGGCCCAAGGGAATGGACCCCAAGGCCCACTGGTGCGCTCCGAAGGCGCGGAGTGCTTCCGCCCGTTGGACCGCTTTGAGCAGTCCCGGTGCACTGACGGTGGTGGGAGCCTGCCGGAGTCGGTCTAATCCGGTGTGGTGCGTGTGGGGATCTCCCCGCAACAGTTGCTCCAAAGATTCCCTCTGGTCTGCGGTCGGCAGTCGAGCCAGAGTCCGCCAGAGGCGCAGAGCAGCCCGTTCACGCACTTGGGCGACCAGGCGGGTCAGGACCGTCACCCCCGGCAGCAAAATTTTGTGTTCCACACAGTGCGCCGTGGCCGCGTCAAACAACACGCTAGGCCGATCCGTGGTGAGCCATGCGCGCTCATAGAGCCAGCGTACGAACCGGAAGTGTCCCGGTTGATCGGTAAACGTGCGATACCCATAAAGCTGGCGAATCTCTGCCGTATGAGTCTTGTGCATACGACTCGTGGCATAGGGGGTCAGCGGCGTATCAGGGGCGATCTGTAGTTGCTGCGCGACGTAGCGTAAGACATTCGGCGGCACAGCGATGGGGTCTGCTAAGAAAGTGCCTAAGAACCGGACCGTCGTTAATTGCAACGCAAATCCCCATCGGTTATGCGCCCCGCGATGGCGGTCGATGATCTCCCGGTCCGCCTCATCCAGCCAAAAATACTGGGCTAACTGGGCGGCGGTCGGTGTCGTGGTAAAATGGCCATACTGTGCTTCTTGAGCGGGGGTCAGAAACTCCACGGGCATCCCCACACGTCCTTTCCTGTGGCCGCGGCGGTTTCCCCCTGGTGATTACAGCGGGGGCAACGCGTCCACCGCGTCGGCTAAGTCACTAAAGGCATCGCGTAAATAGCGAGCGGTGGTTTCAATATGCCGATGACCGGCCAATCGTCGGACTTTCTCGAGATCGTTATGCGTCGCTTTCAACATCCATTTGCAGAACGTATGGCGAAACATATGGGGGGTCAACGTCTTCGTGGCCGTGCTGTAGCCGGCAATCATGGCCTGAATGCCCCGGACGGAAAATTGGGGCGAGCGCTGGCTGTAAAACACGTAGGGGGACTCGGCAATCATGCGATGCGTCTGCGCTTGGAGCGTCCGAAACGTGAGCCAATCGTCGATTTCATAGCCTAACAGACGGGCGATCGGAATCGTCCGCACTTTCTGCCCTTTGCCCACTACCCGTAACCGGTGCAGGTCGGAGTCGATATCCCGCAGGGTTAGCTGGGACAGTTCTTGCACCCGCAGTCCGGCGTAGGTGAGCAGATAGATCACCGCGCGGTCTCGGCGATATTTAGCTTCGGCCTCGCTGTGGTGACGGGTCTTCGAGGATTGCCGCAGGCGGTCCAAGAGATCGGCAAATTCCTCTTCGGTCAGCCACTGGATGGTTTCGGGGGTGGCATCGGCCGTTTTGACATCCCGAATGGGGGCCAAGGGATTGTCACGAACCGCTCCCCGGAGCGTGGCCCAGGCATAGAAACTCCGTAAAGCGTTCAGGTGACGATTAATGGTCGTGACCTTCAAGGGCTGACCCGTGGGGGCCTGCACCGCCTGCCCAATCCACTTGCGGACATCCGCCGGGGTGATGGGATCTTCGGGACGACAATGGAGGTCCCCCAAGAAGGCGGTGACATCGCGGCAATAGGCGGTCACGGTATGGGCCGCCTTCCCCTGCGACACCAAATAGGCTCGATACGCGTCGATCATGGCGCGCCTCCGATCTTATGCGCCGAGTCTTACCGGGAGGTTTCTGACGAAAAATCCCGCATCGCACACATTATGTGATCAGTATAACAGACGATCTCCCCACCACTCGGCCGATAAGGTGAATTATCGGCCGAGTCGTAACTTGTCCTGCGTTTGGCGCGTTATACCATTACCAGCATTTGTCAACGCACAGCCGTCGTAAGGCGGGGTCGCAAAGTCACGGGTCCTCCAGAGATTGGGGGGATAGCCGGACTCCCTGATCGGCGCCAGACTGCGCTTAGGGTGTCTTCCGTCGAACGTTTCCGGATCGAAGGAGGACGGTGGATGTCCGAGACCAATCCCCTTATTTTCATTACGCCCGCGATTGCGATTGATCGCGACCAACAGATCGTGCTCCGTTATCATCGGAGCGTGTTTCTGCCGGCGCGAACCTGGCATCTGCTGGCCTACCTGTTGGACCATCCCCATCGCCTGATTCCGGATGCAACCCTCCTCGCGGTGGGGTGGCCCCACGAGGAGGGTCATGCCCCACCCGACCTTTATCGTCATATGCATCGGCTTCGCGGGGCTATCGAACCCGATCCGCGTCATCCCCAGGTGCTCCTGACCCGTCGTGAGGTCGGATATTTATTGTCTCTGCCCCCCTTCTCAGATGAGAAGAGGACAACCTCTCATTGATCGGATTGTCTGTTCTATTCAGATACCAGCACCCAATGACCGATAAGGTGCAGAAAAGGTGCAGGTTATTGTCTGATTAGTGTCAGATTCGTGGTGTACGCTCAATCTATCGACATCCGAGAGGGATGTGGGGAAGGAGGACCGGGGATGTTGAAACGCACGAATTTTCTCACGGTGGCGGTCGTGTCCTTGATCCACGCATTGTGGCCGCATGGGCCGGAACCCTGGTTGACCTGGGGCGTCGCGGAAATCGTCGTGTTTCTGGGGACCTGTTCAGTGAATCCCTGACGGTGACCCACGGGGTGCTGCTTTTTGTCAGTGGGATGGTGGTGGCGGCGACCGCCTTAGGCAGTCGGGCAGGGGTTTATTCCGCCCTGGCATTGCGATCAGGAAGATCCTCATGATGACCGTCGAAGAACGGCAAGTGCGGGCGTGGATTCGGACGGTGTTTCGGCACGCTGCAATACGCTGGCTCCGGGAACAAGCGCATCAACGTCCTGTGCAGAGCGTGCCGTGGAGGGGAGAGGAGGATCCGTTATGGACAGAAAATTCCCGCTTAGGAGACCGATCCCAGGAAGGTCTCGACGCACACATCGTAATCTGGATGGCCGATTGTATGACCCGGCTGACTCCTCGCGATCAACAGATTCTGCACGCTCTCCAGCGCGGATGGACGCAAAGAGAGATCGCGAAGGCGCTCCCATGCGATATCAGTACGGTGCGACGCGCCATCCGACGCATCCGAATTCAATGCCCTCGCTCGTTCCGTTAATGTGTGCGGTATGGAATGGTGACGATGAGGTTTTTGGGGACTTAATGCGGCAAACCTCTGCACAAATGACGTCATATCGCCGGTGGGTGGCCACGCCCACAGACTATACCGACTTACAACAAGAGCTGTGGATGGCCTTATGGCAGGCCCTTCAGAATCATCCGCCGCACACCTTAATTACCCTGTGTCAAAAAGGAGGAAGGTAGCATGATCACAGAACGAGACATCCGGCAGGCTTGCCGTACGGAACATGGCGCGATTGTAGACTGCTGCGCTCAGTGGGATGCGGCGGGTGTCTGCACTCCAGAGCTGCAAGCAGTGTTGCAACACCATCAGGTGGTCTTGTCGGCCCTTCGGTATTATTTGGCCCAGCAGTATCATGCAGACTTTCATGGGTCAGCATGATAAAAAATATTTTGATCACCCTGCCCGCTTTTTCTCGCCGTTTGTCTCTTTATCTAATAGACCGTCCTTACTCGGTCTCACGAATGGCCAGAAAAGGAGAGAGAGCTGATGGGAACAGGATACTCATATTGTAACGGGTGCAGCGTAGCTCATCTGTTGAACAATGCGACAGATAATAACCAAACGTATTGGTGGGGTGGTGGGTATATTTCAAGGAGTGCCGGGCTCTGTTCGATTGCCGTGACGGCAGAGCAAAATATTCAGAAGGCCAATGTGCCAAATTCGAGTGTCATTCAAGCGGGTATGATTTTGCCGCTCATTACGAATGAAGATTGTCCCGCCTGTAGTTCAGCAGTTGAATATTGTACCAACGCGGTTTGTAGTAATGCATGTTCTTGTCAGAACACGGATGGTACTGGCTATGGGATGGCACAAATTACCCCGCCCTATTACAGCCATTTGCAGGACTTGATTGATTATGGGCTCGCGCCATCTTCAGTTCTTAAGCCTAATGGCTCATATGACTATTGTCCGTTACTCGCATCAGTAAACAAAAATGGTCCCTTATGGAGTTTGGAAGCCGTGGCGATTCATATTGCCAAATATATGAGCAGTGGGTTTAGTACGCAAAATCTCTGGGATGCCTATTACGCTTGGAATGGGAGTGGACCTGCAGCAGAGCAGTATGCCAATTGTGCACTAAACGCTTATAATGCGGAGCCACATCCTTGTGAAGTCTGATCAGACACGCCTCGACCCGATTATTATTAATCGGGTCGAGGCGTGTCTGTCACTAATTGTCCCGTTACGAAAGTCACCAACCGTGAATCCGTCTATATATCCGGTCATAAAGAATTACAGATCTAGTCGTCATATAATGACCACGACACTTTCATCCAGCCGCTCGGCTTTTATAAATCTTTATGGCCGAATATATATTTTATTACTGGATACGAATAATGTGAGCCGGTTCATACACCCATAGCGTATGAAATGTATTGTCTTTTGCGGGTACGCCGTCTTGATTGCGGTATTGAATTTGGAGAAGATGTGCTGACATGTGAGGCACCACTAAAAATCCCTGCTTCAAGTTTCCCAAAGCTATTAGGGTATTGTGTCGGTTCGGATCTTTGCTCCAAATCCAATAACTCGCATGGGATCCCAAATTCAGTTCGATAGTTTGCGTCGTATCCTGTGTGAGAATGCCATCTTGCAAGCCAAAAGCATATCCTGCATGATAAGGGGGAACAATCCATCCCGTGGGTCCTGTCACCAGCCACCCTAACGGCGCTGCGTTGCCTCCTGGCGACGCGCCGCCAATAGCGATCTTCGTGTGGGGAGATTCGAGTATTTCGAAATAAAATCCTGTGCGAGGCGATCCCGTAAAATACTGTAGAGAATAATACAGATGCGCATGATAAGGCAATGCTGATAGAGAGGCCACCGATTTCGGCATGGATGGGGCCGTCAATGACGGTGTAGGTTGTTGAGTCGGGACTGTGTGATGCTGCCCAAGAATCTGCCCCCCAACCGGGGGCGTGGACACAAGGCCACTAATTCCGCAACCGGCCAACAAGATGGTTCCCCCGATGAGTATCAAACCGCTCACAAAATTTTTCGAGGTCATGTGTGAGCTCTCCTATCTCCAAATCCTACACCTAGGGCTCCGGTGATAAAGTCCATCTTCTTCACATGGTTCTCTGGCTTTAACAAGCATAACGCGATGATGACACCATGGGTTACTCTCCATCGTGAAGATAGGCGGTGGTCTGACGTGGGGCCTCAATTGCCTAAGGCGAATGGGATTTGGATCTCCACCGCAGGGCTGATGTATACGACTGGAGCGATCCTCCCAGATTTCTCTCCTGTTTCGTTATAGAATAGCCACGGTCCTATGTGGCCGCCATTAACCTTTGATCCAAAAGGTCGTTTACGGCAGACCCCCTGAATTCATTCAGGGGGTCTGCCGCCGAAGTGTCACTACTGTTCTGGAGTGGATGCCACTAGCTTTAGCTATGGGGAGGATGTCCATTTCTTATTGCCCTTTTCTGCTCCATTACTACACAGACCCCGATCACCCCGTAAACGATGAAAACCGGAGTTTACCGTTCGCTGACTTTGATCGCTTTTGCTAGGCATGCGCGGGGCGCTCATCGGGGCTCCCGGGCGCTCAGGGTCAAAAATCGTCCTTGCATTGGGAGGATAAGGGTTTGAGGTCCCGATAACAGACATTATGTTGCCTACGCTCGATATAACTAGGCGGTCTGTCTGTGTGTATTGGGATGTCATCGCATTACAGCAACTGTTCATCCCTGCCAAGACACTGCCATGTGCGCTGTATCGATAGGATTAGCCAGCGATGGGATGCTATCCGACAAGTGCACTGTGATTGCGGCTCCCTTTGGGGACCAGTCCATGCGGGTCAGCGGTTTTTGGTGCAAGTTAATAACCACTCCGACGCCTGGACTGGGCGGCAGCAGAGCTTGGTGGAAATAGGATACGAGGCGTTCGGCCATTATTTGATCGGCGGATTCACTACCTTGACCCACCTCCCAGATCCATTGTCCCTCATGCCATACGATCAAATGCCGGACCGTGCTTGATTCTCCGTTGATTACACCCGAATGGAATTCGCCGTACGCGTAATAGTTTCCAATGATACCGTGCCCCAGATTGACAGCAGTTTCCGATCCGTGCGGAGCAGACCAGAATCCATTCACGCCTTCAAGAGATGTCAGGGGATGTGACTGTGAGGATCCACCCGCGTCGATTGTCCATCCTGCAATCGCGGCCGATGCCGTTGTATCTTGATTTAAGGACGGACTGTTGACGACGGCCAAGGCTGTAGTCGTATTCCACAGTCCTACGGAATATTGGAGACCAACAGTGCTGGTCGCCATCGGCGATAAGACGCCCGATGGAATCCATCGGGGGCCCTCCAGTGGTAAGCTTATATCCCCGATGCCGGCGTCATGATGCGAAATCCACGTGAGCGCCGTTCGGACAACCGGCGGCCATTGACTCGCGTCACGCGGCAACGCGATCGTTGTCGACTCAGGCTCACTGGGAGATATTGAGACGTTGGTGGAGGGTTG
>DAHWJO010000116.1:0-10961 GCA_027344105.1 Sulfobacillus sp. | reverse complement strand
TCTCCATGACGATATAGTTTTCAAGGACCGAGCCACAACAATTGATGATAACAAATCTAAAATCTTTTGTCAATCAATTGTTTTTTTCCACCGTTCCTGTCGAACGGCGAAACTTATCTTAACACCCTGCGCACCATAATTCAAGGCCCGGGAACAAATAAATGCATTATTCCCGGGCGATGTCAGTCCCTATGCCTCTTGGGGTCGGGTGATGCGTTCCAAATCCAGCGCCTGATTCAGCGTCGCCTCGTCCAGTAGATGCTGCTCTTGCACAATCTGGCGCACGGTCTTGCCTTCAAGAAAAGCAGTCTTTGCGACCACAGCCGCCTTATCATACCCGATGTAGGGATTCAGGGCCGTAGCCAGCGCCGTATTCATTTCCACATAGCTGGTGATCTTGTCGATATCCGCTTCTAGTCCCTTGAGCGCCCGCTCATTGAAGGCATCCAGCCCATTGGCCAAGATCTGAATGCCCTGGAGGAGATTATAAGCCACGACCGGCATCATGACGTTCAATTCAAGCTGGGCTCCCGCGACGGCCTGCTGTACCGCCAAGTCGTTGCCCATCACTTGGTAGCAGATCATGTTCATCATCTCCGCCATTACCGGATTGACCTTTCCGGGCATGATGGACGATCCCGGCTGCACCGCCGGCAGTTTCAGCTCCCCAATCCCGGTGCGCGGCCCGGAACTTAAGAGGCGGAGATCATTAGCCACCTTGCCGACTGCGGTCGCCAGACCTCGGACCAAACCCGATACCTGCAGCACCGCATCCATATTCTGGATAAAAGTAAACATATTCTCAGGCTGGTGGAATGGAAGGCCAGTTTTCTCCGCGACATAAGCCGTCGCCCGATTTTTGTATTCAGGATGCGCATTGATTCCGGTGCCGACAGCATTGCCGCCCAGTCCAATTGCGTACAACTGGGCCACGCCCTGCTCAAGGGCCTCGCGCCAGTATTGCAGGGCCCCCGCATAGCCGCCTATTTCCTGTCCGAGGCGCATAGGGACAGCATCTTGCAGGTGGGTCCGGCCGGACTTGACAACGCCCATCCATAAGTTCTGCTTAGACCGCAGGGTTTCTTCAGCACGGCGGATGGCAGGCACCAGATCGTGGACGATAGCCTCCGCCCCAGCAATATGTATGGCCACGTGAATGGTGTCGTTCGTAGATTGCGCCATATTCACATGGTCATTGGGGTGAACCAAGTTCACATCCCCAATTTCACCGCCCATCATTTGCTGCGCGCGGTGGGCGATGACCTCGTTGGCGTTCATGTTCTGCGACGTGCCGGCGCCCGCCTGGTAGACATCGACAACAAACTGCTGGTCCCACAGCCCGCTGACCACCTCATCAGACGCTTTCATCACGGCCGCCGCCCTCTCGGCGGAGAGAACTCCCAATTCACTGTTAGCCCGGGCCGCGGCCCATTTTATAATGCCTTGGGCCCGAATAAAGCGCCGGGGCAGCCGCAGGCCGCTGATGGGGAAATTCTCAACCGCCCTCTGCGTCTGGGGCCCCCAGTAAGCGTCTTTAGGCACGCGCACATCTCCAAGCGAATCATGCGACAAACGGTACTCATCCATAAGTTATCGGCTCCTTCTGCGACAAGCTGACTTCCCTGTTATTTTACATCGCCAACACCGGCCGCCGCCAATTCGCCAAATAAAAAAGGGACCCCGGGGGATCCCTTTTCCAAATTTTTACGATTCCCTGGACGTTCGCTTCGTAAGGGCCTCACTCAGCAGTAGGCGCATGACTTCGGAGGGGGGGCGCTGCAGTTCCCGCGACAGTTTCTGCACTTCCCTGATTTGCCACGTGTAAAGATAATAGTCGGCCCGTTTCTGGTCTGCTGCGGTTTTCATAGGGACCCTCCTTGGTGGCGTCTTTGTTCTTAACAACGCCCGCCAGTCGGCGGAGGTTACGGGTCCAGCCGGGTTTCCCCAAATATTTTTTTCCAGACACAAGAGCCCTGACAATCCTCCCGCCCTGGGGGCCCTTTGCCCTGTTGTTTCAGGGATTTGGAGAAAATCCGCAAACTCCTAGGGATGCATGAAATCCTCCACGCTCCCCAATGTAGGAAAGGAGACTTGCGCTCCGTCTTTTGTGGTGGACAAAGCCGCGGCGGCATTGGCATAGCGCACGGCGTCCGGCAACACCTCATGGGCATCCAATCGCGCAGCCAGCGCCCCCAAAAACACGTCGCCCGCACCCACCGCGTCAATCGCCTGAACCGGGATGCCCGCCTCGTAGAAAACCCCGCGGGAGGTGGCCCACACCAAGCCCTGCTCTCCGAGTTTGACAATAGCCACCTGGGCCCCTAACTCGCGGAGCTTGCGAGAGGCAGCTTTTGCAGACCGGACATCTTCCACTTCCATGCCAGTCAGAATTGCGGCCTCTGACTGGTTGGGGGCAATCACATCGACGTGAAACAAAGATGCGGGGAAATGGTCAGAGGCTGGCGCGGGGTCCCATAGCACCTGGGCTCCTGCCCGCTTGGCCACAATCGCCGCCCGCTCCAGCACCTCCACTGGAATTTCTGCCTGCATCACCAGAATGTCGCGCGCAGTCAGAATCCGCTCTAAGGCCGCCAGCGCTTCCTTGCCCACCTCATAATTGGCCCCAGGCACCACCGTGATCGCGTTTTGCCCTCCCGGCTCGACGGTAATTAGCGCCAGCCCTGTGCTGGAGGTATGGCTCACCCCGATATTGCTGAGATCCACACCGTCCTGGCGCAAGATCCGCAGAGCCTGAACCGCAAAGGCGTCATCCCCCACCATACCGATGAGGCTCGTCTGGGCTCCCATCCGGCGGGCAGCGAGAGCTTGGTTGGCGCCTTTGCCTCCCGGGGACGTTAAAAGGCTGTGGGCGATGCGCGTCTCTCCCGCTGCGGGAATTTTGTCAACCCGGGCCAGCAAATCCAGATTAATGCTTCCTAGAACCAGCACACTCATAATTCCATCCTATCCTTTGCTCAAAAGTTTTCAGGTCAGCGGTGAGCATTCCCTAATAGGCGCCTGCACCTGCACCCAGCTACAGGTCCATGGTATCATGGATGGGTAGCATAATGGCCATTCAGTCATGGTACAAGGAGGACAGCATTTTGGAGCTGCGCGAATGGATAAACACATTGCCGGGCCACTACGGCGTCTATGCCAAGAATCTCAAGACAGGGAGAATTTTCGCGTTCCGTGATACGGACATCTTCCCGTCGGCCAGCGTCATTAAGGTGCCCATTCTCATTGAGCTTTACAGGCGGGTTGAGGAGGACCATCTATCTCTGGACCACTTGCTCCTGTTGCGCAAAGAAGACCAAGTCGGCGGCTCAGGAGTTTTAAAGGATCTCTCACCGAACACCGAGTATTCCCTGCGCGATTTAGCTGCTCTGATGATCACGGTGTCCGACAACACGGCAACCAACCTTCTCATAGACTATTTGGGTGTGGACTCGGTCAACGCCACGGCCCGCCGCCTAGGGACTACAGACACCGAACTGGTGCGCCCCCTCCAGCGTGTGCCAGCCGAAGGCGGCGGCAGCATCAACCATACAACGGCGCGGGACATGGCCTTGCTGATGGAGCGTCTGGCGACCGGCAAGGCCATCTCCCTCGCTGTATCTGAACAGATGGTGGGCTTGCTCAAGCGCTGCCAGGGGCCGCTCAGTATTGGCAAAGCCCCCGATGATTCGGACTTTGTGGGAGAGGTCCGCGCAAGCGCCGCTCATAAAACCGGGTCCCTTTCTCAAGCCAGCCATGACGTCGGCATCATTTACTCGCCCCGCATCAACTATGTGGCCGCGATTTTGAGCCAGGATTATCCCCACGACGCCCTTCTATCCAATATTCAGCGCATCGGCACCCGTTTGCCCCAAGTGTTGGCCTAGTCTCCTACATGGCGGACGAGCCAGCGGACAATGTCGTTGCGGGTAATGATGCCCATCAATTTATCCTGATGGATCACAAAGACGCGCCGCACATTTTGGCGCAGCATGAGGTCCGCGATTTCCCCGACAGGGGTATTGAGCCGAACCGTAACCGCGCCCTTGCTCATCATCTTTTCGACAGGGAGGACGAGCAGACGGTGGCTGTCCTCCCGCCACACGGATTCATCAATGACAACCTGCGTGGGACCGAACAGCGAGTGGTAGATTTTTTGAGCGCGCTGCTGAATGGCCCGCAGCACATCCCCTCCGGTAATTACACCAATTAGATGCCCCTCCTTGTCCACCACAGGCAGTCCGCTGATAGTGTGCTCGCGCAATAGCTTGACGGCCTCGCCAATCGTGGCTGACGCATCAACCTTAATGACCTCTACCGTCATCAATTCCCGTGCGATCATTTCTCGTCCCCCCTCGTCTCCTGGTTACCCCAAACTTTTCCATCGCGGCTAATCGTTGCGTTCCCATTGTACCCAAACTTAATTTCCTTGTCGTGAGCATCGGAATGATTTTCGCCGCCGCGGGGCAGTAGACGCGTATACGTTGAGAAATCATCTCTGTGGGCCTGCGTGGGTGGGACCTTGCCGGCTGGCTTCCGCCGCAAACCTTCGATCCCTGCTTCGCGCTTCACACATCCCCGGGTGCCCCATATGGTGCAATCGGTACGGACAACATGCCTGCACACATCGAGGCGGGTGGTGGCGCAGCGGTTCAGGATATAGGACAAATCGGACCGTGGCGGCATGCCGTGATCCGGTCGTCTTTCTTGACCACGTCCCACCGTCAGAGCTGGTGCTCCAGCACCGACACGGCATCACCGTCAAGGAGTGAACCCGAGCCAACTTCAATTTTCAAAGGGGCCTGCGGCCACAAGTTCGAGAGCACTGAATCATTCCCCCAGTGCGCACCACCGAACCAAGTTCTATGCCAGATCGCCGCCGGTTGCCGCCTCACGCCTCCAGGTTGCCGCACTCAAAACCAGCCCACTCGGAAGCGTCAGCCAACCAGAAATAATTTCCCCTATGGCCCCTTTGCCGCAGCCCTCTTTCATCTTATCCGCAGTCCGCAGCTTGATGTATGATAGTCTAGCGGATTCATGCGTAAAAACTGGGTCCCCGGGAGAGACCGGGCAATTCAAGGCCAAACACCGCCGTCACCCGCGGCGAATTCCTTTGGAGAAAGTGGTGTTGACGGTTGTTTTCGAGGGATCCTGACATTCCCAGAATTTTCTATATACTCCTGATCGGCCGCTTTTTCAATCTGGTGGGGAATTCGCTGGTCTTTCCCTTTATGACCATTTACCTGGCCGCACGCCTTCATGCCGCTTTGAGCACGGTGGGAATTGTCATGACCTTTTATGGCGGCGCCCAGGTCCTTTCTGTCCTGGTAGGAGGCGTCTGGAGCGACCGGTTTGGGCGCCGTCGGGTCATGCTGGCGTCGTTGTTGCTGGGCGCCGCAGTCACGTTCTTTGTAGGGTCCATGCACAGCTCTTGGGCGCTCATCAGTCTCCTGAGCTTAATGGGCTTCTTTGTGCCGTTGTTTCAGCCTGCCTCCATGGCGATGGTCGGGGACATTGTGCCGCGCCCCCGCTTGAACTATGCGTATAGTCTCATGCGTATGGCCTCCAACGCCGGCATCATCATCGGCCCGATGCTGGGAGGACTGTTGGCAGACCATTCCTTCTTCTGGATCTTTGCACTGGACGCACTCTCCATGCTCGTATTCTTTGCGGTAATTTTTTTCGCCATCCCCGAAACGCGCCCCCAGAACTTGCAAGGGGCGCGGACGCCTGGGCGCATGAGCGACATACTGCGGGACCCTTCTTTTGTGCAGTTCTCGGTGTTGTGGGCCCTGACCGCCCTCGTTTACTCGCAGCTGTTCATGGTGGTTCCCGCGTATCTTCACATCAACCTCGGATACCAGCCCAGCGTATTCGGGTATCTGGCCGCCGAAAACGCGGTCTTCGTGGTCCTTTTGCAAATTCCCATTACCCGCATCACCCGCAATGCCTCCAGACTCACCCTCATGGCCGCAGGCGTGCTGTTCTACGCGCTGGGTTTCTGGATGATGCTCTCAGGCCATGCCCTTTGGGTATTTGCGGTCGCGGTCTTCATCATCACTCTCGGAGAAAACGTCATCAATCCTGCGGCTTCGGCTTGGGTCGCGGAGCGGGCCCCGGAAGATCTGCGCGGCCGCTATATGGGGTTCTTCAGCTTGGCCAACCGCGCTGGCGCAGCGCTCGGACCGCTCGCTGGAGGGCTTTTGCTCACCCAGGGACCCGTCTGGTGGCTGTCGGCGACTGGTCTCGTGGCCATACTGACTGCCCGCGGATACTGGCGCTTTGGCCGCCGCACCTCCCACCAGACAGCCCCCAGCTAAGTCCCGTCCTAAGACTCCAGCGGAGGCTTGCGAAAGCCCTCACCGAGCACCTCATGCACGGTCGCCACCACCACAAAGGATTGGGGGTCGACACTGTAGATCAGGTCTTTGAGGGTGCTGACTTCGGAGCGGGTCACCACGACATACAAAATTTCGCGCGGTTCCTGCGTGTACTCCCCATAGGCGCCAATCCGGGTCACCCCCCGGTCCATGGTCGCCAGCACTTTGGCAGCGATGGCATCTGGGTCGCGGCTGACAATGGTGAAGGCGCGGGCATAACTGACCCCCTCCTGCACCACGTCGATGGCGCGGGAAGAAATAAACAGCGCAATCAGTGAGTACATCGCCAGCGTCGGATTGAAAATCACGCCAAACCCGGCGATGACGAAGAAGTCGACAGCCATCATGGCCTGCCCCATCGTCAGGGGCAGAAACCGGATCACGAGACGCGCAATCACATCACTGCCGCCTGTCGTGCCCCGGGCGCGGAACACCAGACCCAGCCCTACCCCGGAAAGCAGCCCGCCGTACACGGTGGCCAGCAAGATGTTGTGCGTCATAGCCCCAAAGTGCACGACCCCTACCATCACCGACAGCATCAGGGTCCCAAAGACCGTGCGCGTCCCCACCCGGTTTCCCCACAGCTTCTTGCTGAGCCATAAGAGCGGCAGGTTCAGCACTGTCAGCGTGACCCACAAAGGAATATGCAGCACATAAAGCAAAATAATGCCGATACCGGACATGCCCCCATCGGAAATCCGCGCCGGCACATAGAAACTGTTAATGCCCACCGCGGTGATGGCGGTGCCCAGCACCATCATGCCGTAGTCAATGAAGACTGCTCGCTTGTTATTCATGGGGTCCCCGCTTTGACAATCAGTTGGTCTTTGGCCAGTGTGACCGATTGGATCGCAAGACGCACGGGCAAATGCAGCGACGTGATCTGAAATATCTGCAAATCTGTCAGAAGCGGCAGCTGGATGCCGTCGATTGAGGTGGGGTGAAAGACAATCGCCGTTTTGTCCGCTGACACAGACAGAGTGCCCTCGGTATTCAGGGGCAGAGTGACCCCCCCTAACACGATCTGCCCTTTAATGGTCATCACGCCCAATGAGATGGTGACCTCCGGGTTCTTGACCGGTCCCTCCCTGGCCAAAAAAGCACTGAGAGCCGGACCGTCCAACACCACCGTCACGGCCATGCGCCCCGGCTTTTGCACGACGAGCGCATCGCGTTCCAGCGCGGATACAGACACCTGGCCATCTTGCCAGTTGACAACGGTCTGTTCCACCTTCAGCCCGTCAACGGTCGCTCCTCTAGCATCCACGTATACGTCCTGAAACCGGCCCTGAGAAATGATCCAAAACGGAATCGCGGTCATCTCCACCACAGGGGTGACGCCGCCATCCGATTTGGCCATGACGGCCGCTGCCTTCGACGATACCCACCGGGGCACTCCCCATTGCAGTCCCCCTAGCACAATCACAACGGCGGCGAGCACCTGGATAAAGCGACTCATCACCCGTTATCCTCAGGCTGCAGCGCCCCCCGGGCCTCCTGCTGGAGGAATGCCTCAATGAATCCATCCAACTCCCCGTTCATCACGGTCTGGGCATTGGGCACCTCATAGCGGGTCCTGTGGTCGCGGACCACACTGTACGGCTGGAACACGTAGGTGCGGATCTGCGATCCAAAGCCAATATCCGCCTGGTCTCCCCGCAGTTCCGCCATGTGCTCCTCCCATTTCCTCTCTTGAAGCTCCGCCAGCTTGCCGCGCAGCATTTTCATCGCAGTCTCGCGGTTCGAGTGCTGCGAGCGTTCGGACTGGCAGCCCACCACAATCCCTGTCGGCAAATGCGTGATCCGCACCGCCGAGTCGGTCTTGTTGATATGCTGTCCCCCGGCGCCAGAGGCGCGAAACGTGTCCACCTTAAGGTCATCCGGGCGGATGTCGATCGATTCGTCGTTTTCAATGTCAGGCAAGACCTCGACAGAGGCAAAGGAGGTGTGGCGCCTCCCTGAGGCATCGAAAGGCGAAATCCGGATCAGCCGGTGCACTCCGCGCTCTGGGCGTAAAAAGCCAAACGCATTGTCCCCCTGGATTTCCAGAGTGACGCTTTTGTATCCCGCCTCTTCTCCCTCCAGCGAGTCAATGATGTCGGCCTTAAAGCCGTGCTTTTCCGTCCAGCGCAAATACATGCGCAACAGCATGGACACCCAGTCCTGCGCCTCTGTCCCGCCGGCGCCAGCATGAAGGGAGACAATGGCATTTTCCTGGTCGTAGGGCCCACGCAGAATCAGTGTGAGCTCAAAGGCCCGCGACTCCACCAGCAATGTCTGCGCCTCTTTGATCTGGTCTTTCAGGACCTCCTGGTCATTCTCTTCCAGGGCCAGGTCCACCAGATCATCCCAGTCCGCCACTTTGCCCTGAAGACTGCGGTAATGATCCAACGGCCCTTTGACCAGCCGCAGCTTTCTCGATACTTGTTCAGCTCGTTGCGGGTCGCTCCAAAAATCTGGCGACGACATCACCATTTCTAAGCGCTCGCTCTCGACTTCGCGTTCCTCGAAGTCAAAGAGACCCCCTTATGCGATCAATAATTTGGTGAATCTCGGTGCGCAGCAATTCTAGATCATCTTGTAACACGTCGTGTAGCCCCCTGTTTACTGTAATTCTTCGTTGGCCCCGTGGCACTTCTTGTATTTCTTTCCGCTTCCGCACCAACAGGGATCATTGCGTCCGAGCTGCGGCTGCTGTCCGTTCTTCGCCGCTTGCGGCTGAGCTCCCTGTCCGCCTTGGATCACCTGAAATGGACGGTGCGGCTCCTGCTCCGTAATCGTAGCCACGGGTTCCATCGTCGGCAACGGCTGCTGGGGAGAAATCTGGAGGTGGAACATCATGCGGATGACCTCTTCGCGAATGGCTCCCAGCATGTTCTGGTACATGTCATAAGCCTCTTTTTTATACTCCACAAGAGGATCCTGCTGACCGTAGGCCCTGAGGCCGACACCTTCGCGCAAATTGTCCATCGCATCTAGATGCTCCATCCACTTCGAATCCACTACCCGCAGGAGAATCATCCGCTCCAGTTCGCGCACGGTGTCTTCCCCAAATTCCTGCTCCTTGTCCTCATAGGCGCGGATGCCGGCTTCCAAAAGAGTCTCCTGCATCTCATCCCGCTCTTTGCCCTCAAGGTCTTCCGGGCTGATAACGCCCGGTGGCAAAAAGATTTCCTCCAGACTATCCAGCAGGGGCTGCATCTCCCACTCATCAGGATGCAAGTTGGGGGGGCAGTGCACGGTCAGTCCGTCCTCGATCAGGTCGGAGAGCATATGCAGGATATCTTCGCGCAGACTTTCTTTGGACAAGATATCGCGCCGCTGCTTATAGATGACCTCGCGCTGCAGGTTCATCACATCGTCATATTGCAGCACCTGCTTGCGTGCGTCGAAGTTGCGGGCCTCCACTTTCTTTTGAGCCGACTCAATAGCGCGGGACAGCATCGGGCTCTCAATCGGCTCGTCTTCCTCCACGCCTAGACGGTCCATGAGGTTGGACAGGGTCTGCGCGGCGAATAAGCGCAGAAAGTCATCCTCGAGAGAAAGGTAGAAACGTGAGGAGCCTGGGTCCCCCTGACGTCCGGCACGGCCGCGCAGCTGGTTGTCAATGCGCCGGCTTTCATGGCGCTCCGTACCGATGATGTGCAGGCCGCCCATGTCGGCAACCCCTTCTCCCAGCACAATGTCCGTGCCGCGTCCAGCCATGTTGGTGGCAATGGTCACGGCCCCGGCCTGGCCAGCTTGGGAGATGATCTCTGCCTCCTGCTCATGATACTTGGCATTCAGCACCGTGTGGCTGATGCCTTTTTCCTTGAGCATGTCGCTCAGACGCTCCGATTTCTCAATCGACACGGTCCCCACTAGAATCGGGCGCTTGTCTTGGTAGAGCTCCTCAATTTCGCGCACGACCGCCCGGAACTTGGCCGGTTCCGTCTTATACACGATGTCGGGATAGTCCTTGCGGACCATGGCCTGGTTGGTTGGCACCACAATCACGTCCAACCCGTAAATCTTGCGGAACTCCTCCTCCTCGGTGACAGCCGTGCCCGTCATCCCCGAAAGCTTGTGGTACATCCGAAAATAGTTTTGAAAAGTGATAGTCGCGAGAGTCTGTGTCTCGTCCTGGATGGGCACGCCTTCCTTCGCCTCAATCGCCTGGTGCAGGCCATCTGAATAACGCCGGCCAAACATCAGCCGGCCGGTGAACTCATCCACGATAATCACTTCGCCGTCCTTGACGACGTAATCCCGGTCGAGCTTCATCAGCCCTTTAGCCCGCAGCGACTGGTTCAGATAGTGGGAGAGGTCGATATTGACGTCGTCATATAAGTTCGACACGCCGAGCATCCGCTCCACTTTCGCAATCCCAGCCTCCGTGGGTGACACGGCCTTCAGCTTCTCATCGATGTTGTAGTCGATGTCCTCCTTCAAGTTGGAGGCAATGCGCGCAAACTGATAATACAAGTCAGGCGACTTGTCTGCCTGACCCGAAATAATCAACGGAGTCCGCGCCTCATCAATCAGTATGGAGTCGACCTCGTCGACGATGGCGTAATGCAAAGGACGCTGCACCATCTCCTCCAC
>DAHWJO010000115.1:0-11150 GCA_027344105.1 Sulfobacillus sp. | reverse complement strand
CGATGTGGAACGATTAGTGGTCACCCATAAAGATCGGCTGTTAAGGTTTGGGGCTGAATTGGTTTTTGCTCTATGCGAAGAGTTTCAAACCGAAGTGGTCATCATCAACAAGTCGGAGGGTGCCAGTTACGAAGATGAATTGACGCAAGATGTCTTAGAGATTATTACGGTGTTTTCGGCGCGGCTCTATGGCTCACGGAGCCACAAGAACAACCAGTTGATCGCCCGAATGAAAGAGGTGATTCCTGATGCGGATGCGCACCCGGCGGCGGTGGACCCGCCCGCCGAATAAGCGTAAAAGCGAACGGCTCCATGAATTGGCGGCGGCGTATGCTCGCCAGAAAGATGCGTACTTAGTCGAACTGGCGAAGACGAAACATTGGAGTCTCTGGAAGGCACCGAAAAAACCCCAACGCCTATTCGCTCGACAATTCAGTTTCCACCAACTCCCAGTGCATGTCGAAGACCAATGCATCTTTGACGCCTGTGACACGATGATTCGTTGGGTCGAGAGTGCCAAAGCTCTGGATCAGTGGAAGGCCCAGATTTTTCGGCATGTCCCCGAGGATGACGATGCCCAGCGCCATGCGTATTTTCGCCGGATTCAACAATATGATCAGATCGCTGACGTGCTGATGGGACACCATCAGGACTCGTGGCTCTTTCACTTGTTCAGTCAGTCCTTGCGGCATGCACCCCGCGTGAAAACCCAACGCAGTGTCGTGTTTGATAGTAGTAGTTATCGGGTAGGTGTCTGGAAGGGGCACCAATTTTTATCCGTCTCGTCATTGCAGAGAGGCCACCGGATCATGCTTCATCTGTTGGGAAACGTCCCCATTCAGGGGACCATCCGACTGGTGTGGGATGACGATCATGGGGAAGTCCACACGACCCAGCCAGTGAAGGGTTGTCGGAGACCTGTCGGGTGAAAGTCTTGGCGTTGGATGCGGGTCTTACCGAAGTGTTTACGGATCAACAGAATCAGCGCTACGGGACGGAGTATGGGCAGATCGTGGCGCGAGTCGATGAACGTCTCGTGGACACCGGCAAGAAACGCAATCAGATTCGGCACGCCGCCCTCAATCAAGCGTTTGCGGATGAACCGGCGGCACAGCGCCATCAAGCGAAAGTCAAGAAACACAATCTTGGACAGAAAAAGCAAAAGCGGCGGCAGAAACAGGCGCGGGCGGCGATGGCGACGACGATAAACCGATCCACTCATGCTGTGCTAGCCCAAGATCCCGAGCAGGTTATTGTGGAAGACTTGGGCCACATGCGGGGCAAAGCCCAAGGTAAAAAAATGTCGCGCCAAGTCTCTTTGTGGACGCGCAGCATCTTGCAGGAACGATTGGATTTTAAGACCCAGGGGCGAGGTTCGCACCTACAAGCGGTCGCCTCGGCGTATACGAGTCAGGAGTGTTCTCAGTGCGGGTACACGACGAAAGATAACCGTCACGGGGACCATTTCCGGTGCTTATGGTGTGGCACGGTCGATACAGCGGATGGCAATGCCGCGAAGGTAATTTTGAAGCGGAGCACCGATCCCGAGATCAAATTATGGATGAAGAAAGAGGCCATTAAGAAAATCTTGGATCAGCGCCATGCTCAAATTGCGGGGGTAACCCCAGCGCCGGTTGTGAAGGCCGCCTCGCTAGTTTAGGATGCGACCCACCGTTATCGGCCTGACTCTAGGGCGGCAGACTGTCGTGGGAACCCGTCCAGAGAGCGAATAATAAGTGGAAAATGAGCCTGAGTAAGTTTGGGTAAGTTTTCTGTAACGGGCACGAATGATGATGTCAGAGCATGCCGTGCACGCAGCGTGTCGGCGGGAACACGAGGCGATTCTGCGGTGCTGTGTGGAGGGGGATCAACTGGGCGCATGTACCCCGGTCATTGAGTCTGATTTAGCGCATCATTTGGTAGTTCTCTATGTTCTGCGCGATTACCTGGCGCGGGAATATCATCAAAATAGCGTGGACGAGCGACTTTGGCCGAAAAGCCCCGGTTTACTCAGTGATTTGGACACTGACGCACGACCTGCCGCAACGAGGTCCTGTGGTTTCTCCCCCTTCCGTCCCTTGACGGGAAAACGCAGGGGATTGTTGGGCCGTGAAATAGCGTGGGGAGCATCGAGTCACCCGTCAAGGTGTTATGTCTTACACTATTAGGCCACCGAAGTCTCAACTTAACTGGCCGGGTATGGATGGCAGGTATTTGGTCGCTAGGCAAGCCGGTGGAGGCTCTTGATGCATGGCTGGCCCGATTTTTACCCGGATGGCTCCAGGAAGGCTATACGGTGGTGATTTCCGCCAACCACGGGATGAGTGCAGCAGGACAGCATGGGGGGACGGAATCCGATCAACGGCGGGTCCCCGTCTACATTTGGGGGGGCGAACTAGTGTCCCCGGGCCGCTTTGCCCAGCCGATCCGTCAGGAGGCGCTCACCGCCCTCCTGTGCATGAGCCTCGGACTGGCGCCAGCGCCTTCTATGGATTCGTCCTTTCTGGATGGAAGTGCCCAAACACGCTACACGTCCCCCTCGTGATCATCAACCAGTCACACTCCGCGGAGGCTTGCTGCGGAATCTATGAACGAGGAGGTCCCAGATGGCCGGCGTCATCTTGGAACAGGTGGGCAAACGGTATGGGACGCGCACGGCCGTTCATCCGCTCTCTTTAACGGTGGCCGATGGGGAATTTGTGGCCGTATTAGGTCCGTCGGGTTGTGGCAAGACGATATCGCTCCGCCTGATGGCCGGGCTCGAACATCCCGATCAGGGACATCTTTGGATTGGTGGGCGCGACGCGACGGCGGCGTCACCTCAATCACCCCACATCGCCATGGTCTTTCAAACCTATGCGCTCTATCCACAGATGTCCGTTTACGACAATTTGGCCTCAGGCCTCATTGGGCAGCACTGAACATCCATGGCGCAGGGGTGGGATGTTGCGGATAAAGGCCAAGCGGGATCGCAGGAGGGTCCTCCACACCACATCATGATGTGCGAGTCCCCAATGCCCGAGACGCCACAAGGCATGCGTCCGTTTCTTGGCCGTATTCGCACGCCATTGGGGCGCCTGTTCCGCCGTTTCCATGTGCCATCCAGCGACGTTCAACCAATAATACGTGCTCCATTGCTAACTTTCCAAGCATAAGCATCACGGATTTGAGAAAGAGCCTCTGGTGGACGAAATCCGAACCCGTTTTGTCCAGCCCTGCATAGTCCGCGCTCCCAAGTGCGGCACGGCGAAGAGACTGTCATGGACCGGATTCGCACCAATCATTAACTAAACTCTAACTAAAGCCTAACAACAAGATCGCGGCAAGTTTATGGGGGACGGTTATTTTGTTTTGAGAACAGTACTTTTTTGCGGTGATGCCAAAACACTGGGTCCTTTCGGCTATAAGTTCCCCCTCCCCCACGAGCGGGACGGGCCCGGTGAAATTCGAGGGAGGCGCATCCCATGGATAGACGGCGGAGAACTCAGATTCTGGTGGAAGACGAAGGTGATTTGCTGGCCAGTCTGTGTGGCTATGTCGAGAATAACTCGCCCGTGCGCATTCATAGGCAGGGTTCCAATGCAAGCGTGATGGCCAAGGCTTTGGACTCGGTGCACCGTATTCCCTTCTTTCTGGGTGAAGTCCTAATCAGTGAATGTACGGTTGGCATCGATAAGGTGCTAGGATTCGGAGCCGTTTTGGGGGACGACACGGAAAAGGCCTACCGACTGGCGGTTGTCGATGCTGCATGGAACAAAGGAGTTCTCCCCACCGAATATTGGATGACCCGCTTAGAGGAAGCGGAGGCAGCCGTGTCCGAGCGCCATCGTCAGGAATTTGCCGCAGTATCCCAAACGCGGGTCCGGTTCGAGACAAGGAGTGAATATGACAACCGTTGATGAGTTCTTTGAAGTGTATCATACCCAACACGTGTTCCGGCAACTGCTCACCGCGATGTCGGAGCCGGGACGTGTCGTGGCGATACCACCCTGGTCGCCACCGGACGAAAGCCCTCTTGTGTCCGCCCCCCTGGCATCCATTGCGATGACGTTATTGGATAACCATGTGACCTTTGCTACCGGGGGGAGAGGACAAAAGGCTTTGGCGGCCGCATTGCAAACGCTCACATGGGCCAAAGCAGCCGAGCCGGGAAATTTCGCCGACTATGTCTTTATCCATGAACCGTCCGATCCCCGAGAAATTCAAAGCTTTTTGTCCCCGCTCTTTGCCGGAACCCTTCTTAACCCCGACAAGGGCGCTTTAATCACGATTTTGTTAAGCCGGGTCCAGCCTCTTGACATGGTGGATTATCACGGCGTTTCCGGGACCGCAACGCGCGTCTTGATAATGAGTGGACCCGGAATACCCGGCACACGTTTGGTCGCGGTTTCCGGTCTGGGCGAGGATTGGATCAGGGGGCGAGAGGAACTCGGCCGGGATTACCCTATGGGCGTCGACCTTCTCTTGGTGGACCATGAAGGAAATCTGGTCGGCGTCCCGCGTCACACCACGCTGCATCAACCAACACGGGAGGGCTAAAAGCCATGGGGTATGTTGCCGTCAAAGGCGGGCAGGAAGCTATCCTAGCCAGTTCGGAACTCAGTCGCTATTATCGGGTGCGGCACGCTGCCACTTCGCTGGATGTGGACATTTTGCCGTCTCAAATGCGTTTTTTGGTGGATCGCGTCATGAGTGAGGCGGGCTTTTACGGGCCGGACCATGCCGCCCTCGCCTTGAAACAGGCTCAAGGAGACATCTATGAAGCGGCGTTTTTGTTAAGGGCGTACCGGTCGACAGTGCCCCGAAATCACGTCTCATTGCCCTTGGACACCAAGGAAATGCGGCTCATTCGCCGCGTTTCATCCGCCTTTCGCGATATCCCCGGGGGCCAGATTTTGGGACCGACCTTCGATTATGCTCACCGCTTGTTGCAATTTGACCTCCGTGATGAGCCGCCCCAGGCGATTGCCCAGGTGCTAAAACGGGTGGAGGATCATCATGCCGCCGAGGAGGCCGGGGATCAAGGCGTCTTTCCCCGGGTGTCCGATTTCCTGCGCGAAGAAGGGTTGATGGCGCCACCCAATCCCGGCCTAGACGAAGAGGAGCCGTTCGACATTACGCGGTTGAAACTCACTTTTCCGGCCCCCCGCTCCGCCCGTCTGCAAACCATGGCCCGCGGAGAGACGGGTGCCATGGTGGCCTTGGCTTACAGCAGTATGCGCGGCTATGGCGCGATTCACCCGACAATAGGGGAATTGCGGGTGGGGTATTGTGCGCTTATTCTTCCCTATCCCTTAGAGGAAGGCGAGGCATTGTACGTCGGTGAATTGCTGATTACGGAGGTGGAGGCGATCAACGGTTTTGCTCACACTAAGCCCGGTGAGCCAGTGCAACTAATCTTGGGTTATGGGGCGTCTTTTGGGCAAAACGAAGTCAAAAGCATTGCCATGTCGATTTTGGACCGCGCTCTGGATGTGATAGGCAAAGAACCTGCCCATGATGAGGAATACGTGTTAAGTCATATCGACAGCATTGAATCGACAGGTTTTGTATCCCATTTGAAACTGCCTCATTATGTCACTTTCCAATCGGAATTGGACCGTCTGAGGCAAACCCGCCAAACCCCGTCCGCTGACGCTGAGGAGGGAAATCGATGAAAAGTCCCTACAATTTTGCCTATCTTGACGAAGGGTCGAAAAAGGAGGTGAGGCGCGCTGTTCTTAAAGCCGTGGCGATACCTGGATTTCAAGTGCCGTTTGGTTCGCGGGAACTGCCGATTGGCAGGGGATGGGGAACCGGGGGATTGCAACTGACTTTGTCTCTGATTGGCCCCACAGACCGAATCAAGGTAATCGATCAAGGGGATGACGACAGCGTCAATGCCGTTAGTATCCGCAATCTGGTGGTGGCCACGGCCCATATAGAGACTACGGACATGTCCGATCAGGCCACGATTATTCAGTCCCGTCACCGGATTCCGGATGAACCTCTAAGACCGGGGCAGATTCTCATTCTGCAGGTTCCACAGCCCGAACCCTTGCGCCCTGTTGAGCCCAGGGAACGGGAAACACGGCGGATGCACGCGGAAAGGGACTATAGCGCGGTATGGCTGGGATTATATGAGGACATTGTTCGTTTTGGCCAGATTACTACCGGAGCCGATTATCCCGCTGTCGTTCACCACCGTTACATGATCAAGCCGACGCCCATTCCGCGCTGGGACTTGCCCAAATTGCACCAAGCACCTTTTCTGACACTCTTTGGCGCCGGGCGAGAGCGTAAAATCTACGCGATTCCACCCTACACCGACGTTGAACCGGTGGCATTTGAAGACTACGGTTTTGAAACCGAAAAATTTCCGGTAGCCTGTGGTTTGTGCGGTAGCCGTGAGGCTTATCTGGATGAGGTCTTGGGTGCCGTGGGCCAAGACCGAACCTACCAATGTTCGGATACTGCCTATTGCCGTAAGAGGCGCGACCAAATGGAAAAGGGGAACATATGATCAACCCGGTGTCACATGAGGAGCCCTTGCTACGGGTGGACAATTTAGGCAAGCGTTATGGAACAGGCTGTCCTTGGTGCGACGTGGATGAGGCAGAGGACAGACACTGTGTATATTGCGGGAGTGTGTGGGGTTGCCGCCATATCGATCTCGAAGTCTTTAGCGGAGAAATTCTGGGCATTGTGGGCGAGAGCGGGTCAGGCAAGACGTCCCTTCTGCGTTGTCTCTATTTTGATGAACTTCCCACCCAGGGCAGTGCCCGCCTTTATCCCTATCACGAGGGAACCGTCAACATATTTGAGGCGTCAAGCCAAGATCGGCGGGCTATCCGCAACCGTTTCATGGGGATGGTATATCAAAATCCCCTGATGGGCTTGCGCATGGCGTTTTCCAGCAGTGGGAACGTGGCGGAAAAGCTGATTGCCGCCAATTGGTTTCATGTGGGTTCGATGCAAAAGCGCGCCACAGACCTTCTGAGTGTCATGGAAATTCCTCTCTCGCGCATCCATGATGCGCCCAGCACTTTTAGCGGCGGCATGCAACAGCGGGTGCAAATAGCCAGGGCTCTAGCCAATCACCCGCCTTTGCTGTTGCTTGACGAAATTACCAGCGGACTCGATTTGTCCGTTCAGGCCCGGGTTCTGGACCTAATCCGGAGAATTCAAAGGGAGTGGCATATTGGAATGATCGTGGTGTCCCACGACCTCGGGGTTATCCGCCTTTTAACCGACCGGACTGTGGTTATGAAAGACGGAAAGATTGTTGAACAGGGTCTGACTGATCAAATTCTTCAGGATCCCCAGCATGCTTTCACTCAGATGCTGGTTCATTCGTTATTGTAGGCGAAGATTGCGAGGAGGACCATGGTGCTGGAAGTGGAGACCCTTACGAAAACATTTCAGTTGGCGCTTCATCAGAACATTACGGTGACGGCCTTTAACAATATGTCATTTTCTGTGGAACAAGGCTCCTGTCTTTATATATCAGGACCCAGCGGATCCGGCAAATCATCCTTGCTCAAGTGCATCTACCGTTCGTATCGTCCGACTAAAGGATGTATATGGTATCAGTCGCGTGAGTATGGGCGCATCGATCTGACCACGCTGTCGGAGCGGTGGATTATTCGTCTGCGCCGGCAGGAAATCCGGATGGTGTCCCAGTTTTTGCATGTGATCCCCCGTGTTCCCGCCATTGACGTGGTGGCGGAACCGCTTTTATTGCTCGGAGAGAGTCTGGAAGATGCTCGCATGCGAGCATCGGCGTGGCTGGAGCGCCTGGCTATCCCTTCTCATTTGTGGGACGCCTATCCTCAGACTTTCAGCGGCGGAGAAAAGCAGCGGATTAATCTGGCACGGGCCTTGATTACTGCGCCGCGGCTATTACTGCTTGACGAGCCCACATCGGCTCTCGACCCGCACAGTGCCGGAGTGGTGATGGAAATTCTTCGTGATTTGAAAGATCGTGGCACCACCATGCTGACTATTTTTCACGACGATCGGCTTGCGTTACAGCTACAAGACCGCCAGCTGAATTTAGCTCGACCAGAAAAAACCGAGGAGATGAAGAGTATATGACGAAGACCCTTCTCATCCACAATGGCACGGTGGTGACGCCATGGGGCCTGGTTCCTCACGGATCGGTATTGGTTCAAAACGGGCGGATTGCGGCTATTGAAAAGGATCCCTTGCCGCATCCGGACCGTTTAGCGGATACGGTCATGGATGCGCAGGATTGCTGGATTATGCCGGGTATTATCGATATGCACAGCGACGCCATCGAGGGGGAACTGGCGCCACGACCTACTTCCCGGCTGCCTTATGATGTGGCCATGCATGAGTTGGAACGCAAGCTTATTGGATCGGGCATTACTACCATTTATCATGCCTTGTCTCTTGCCGACTGGACCTCCTCGCGCTGGGTGAGGCAGACGGAGATGGTCCGGGATATTCTGAACCATTTGAGAGTCTTTGCGCAGGGGTCGCACCGTTTGCTCAGCCACCGGATTCATTTGCGGTTTGAGGTCGCCAATCTGCATGGGGAGTCATATGTGCGCGAAGCTATTCAGTCCGGCTGGATTGATGAGCTCTCCTTCAATGACCATACGCCTGGTCGGGGTCAGTTCCGGGACATAGAACGGTTTCGTCATTTTTTGGTGGACCACCGCCGTATGTCCCGCGAGGAAGCCGACAATTTGTTGGAGACCCGGATGCGGCAGGTCACAGTGGAATGGCACACTCTTCAGGAACTGGCGGACCGGGCCCGGGACGCCGGCATTCCCTTAGCGTCGCATGATGACGACACGATTGAGCGTCTCGACCTTTTAGGAGAGTGGCACGGACGCATCAGCGAGTTTCCGATCTCGTTGGAAGTGGCGCGGGAGGCCAAAAAACGGGGATTTTACGTGGTGATGGGAGCTCCCAATGTTCTCAACGGGGCTTCCACCAGCGGGAATCTGTCGGCCCAGGAGGCTATTGAGGCCGGTGCGGTCGACATTTTGTGTTCCGATTATTACCCGCCTTCTTTGCTGCATAGCGTGTTTGTCCTGGTTCGGAAGGGATTGGAAATGTCCCGCGCCGTCAATATGGTGTCTTTGAATCCGGCTAAGGCTTTGGGTATTGCGGGGGATAAAGGCTCGATCGAAGTGGGAAAGGTGGCGGATTTGCTGGTGGTCGACACCCTGAGGGGCGATGTGCCTGACATGAAATTCGCATTCACACAGGGACGCATGGTCACGTCGGTGGTACGACAGGGAAGTTTCATATAACGGGGGATTCTTGGGAGCATTTGATGACACAAGGCTCTGTCAAGGGCTATGACGTTAGGCCATAATGGAAGGCCCACCGGGTTGGTGGACCTATTTTCTTTAATGAACGAGCACGATGCCGAGAATCCCGACGAGCACAGAGATGGCCGCCAGCCGTGAGAGATTGTGCACCCGGAAATAGCGCAGGAGAAAGCGGGTGGAAAGCCAGGCGGTAATTCCGGCGAGGACCCCGCCGAATAGGGCGGGGATAATCAGTCCGTGGCTTCCCGTGTGGAGTTTCGGCAGTTCCAGCAGAATAGCCGCCATCAGGGGTTTGGAGAAGAGCTGAGCCAATGAGTGCTTCAGCAAAAGCCCGACAATGCCGGCTGGAATCGTGGCCCAGATCAGCATCCATGCCATGCGCCCATCCTGGGTGTGCGTCCCTTTCAGCCATAAGAACCAGCCGCGGATAATGGCGATCCATTCATGGTGGGACAGCAGCAGCAGCAAGGCAATCGCCGTGCCGGCATGCAGCGCGACCAGAAACGGCAAATACCGCGCCCCCTGAGTCGGCGCCTGCAAATGGATGACATGAGGCAGAATCACCAAAAGACCTAAACTGGGTAAGACTGACTAAAACCCCGAGATGTCGATGAGGGCGTTCACGACGACCCACGGGAGAAAACGGCCAGTTTCAGCCATCGTGCGCTATGGAAGGTCGCCATTCGCCGCCTCCATCCAGGTTCATGGCCTTATCCGGGGAGCGTGTTCACGGACACAATGGCAACTATAGACGCGATGGTATGGTGATAAAATGTCAGCAGGTGACGAGGGATGTCCGCCTCACAGGGAATGGGTTCCGAGGATCTCATTGACATCTCGGGGTTTTAGTCAGGCTTACCTAAAATGCTTTGAGGACAATCGGGATTATCACACCACAATTTCGGCACCACCAATTCCACTGAGACCGGGGCATCACTCCACGGCAGGTCGTGTACCTGCCGCGTATACGTGCTGTGAAAACGAGACGAGAGCTGGCCACAGTGAGGACACGGAGCGGATGAGGCTAAGATCCACAGCGTCAGTAAAAACTGATGCCCATCGTCGGTGATGGTGAGGTCTTGGGTCGGCACAGCAGGCAAAATCGAGAGCGACATAGTCTTCCTCCTCTGGGAATATTTGGCGAACCTGTCCTTACTATACCGCCAAATTTCGACACCGGATCAGACTTACACCAAAAGTGCGGAAGAGCCATTTCCTATTGACCAAACACACCGCCGTCTCTCGTCCTCGGTGCCCGCTGACCGGACGCTGCCCGAGCCGGCACGTGTCCCCGCGGGACCGCCCGTTTTTCGACCGCATCCCCGACTGTACAATCAACTCACTGAGGAGGCTTGATTCTCATGACCGATTATCATCACCAAGGGGTCGAAGCGGCTCTGCGCTTGCTCCGCATGCCCGGGGCTGTCCACGCCTATGCCAGTTGTCTGCGGGAAGCGGAAGCCCAGCAGCAGGGCTATGCGGCCTTTCTCGAGGCGCTCCTCCTACAGGAACTCGACAGCCGGCAGCAACACCAGGTCGCCCATCATCGACGGGATGCGCACTTTCCGTTGCACAAAACGCTGGACGCCTTTGACTTCAGCCTGCGGCCCAGCGTGAATCGCCTCACGGTGTTGCAACTGGCCACCGGGGATTGGGTCCGCGCCGAGAAAACTTCCTGATTTTGGGACATTCGGGGACGGGCAATTATCGCAAGAATGTCGTTATGGAAAGAAACTCCCGAATATCCTTATGGTGTCCTGAAAGATCTCATAATTTCTTTCCATAACATTTCGGAAGAGATCAGGACTCGTAGCGCTGAAGAGGGCGGCCTACCTCCATTGGGAAAGAAATGTGTATATTGCG
>DAHWJO010000114.1:0-11237 GCA_027344105.1 Sulfobacillus sp. | reverse complement strand
ACAGACGTCTGCTGTGCGGCGGCACTGCCATACAATCGCATTGTAGACCGCTTTTCCTGTACGCTTGTCCCAGACGACGGTGGTTTCACGCTGATTCGTGATGCCGATGGCTTTAATTTGCTCGACAGGCACTCTCGCCTGGGCTAGGCAGTCCTGAATGGACTGCCATTGGGACTGCCAAATTTCTTCTGGGTCATGCTCCACCCAACCCGGCTGCGGATAGATCTGCCGAAATTCCTTTTGACCAATGGCCACGGGGAGTCCTTGGACATTGAATAGGATGGCGCGGCTGCTCGTGGTTCCCTGGTCCAGCGCTAACACGTACTGTGGTTCACTCATTGGGCTGCCCTCCTTGCCGATTCCTCGGACCCTTCCGTTTCCGCCGCCTGTTTTTTCCGGTCCAGTGTCAGTTCGATCCCGTACTTGTACACCAGTACGGCAATGACCGCGCCCACCAGCGGACCGAGAATAGGCACCCACCAATAACCAAACGGCCCCGGAAACGCATTGGCGCCCCATCCCGCCAGCCAGGTAAACAACCGTGGCCCAAAGTCTCGGGCAGGGTTGATGGCGTAACCCGATCCGACCCCGAATGAATTGCCGATCGCGAATACCGCGAGGCCTATCATAAACGGACCTACATTACCTTGCACTGCCAGGTTCTTGCTGTCCGTGATCGCCAGCACAAAAAGAATGAGGAAGAAAGTCGCGATGACCTGGTCAAGAAATGGCCCAAACATATTGCTGTGATAATAAGCGGCAGGAAACGTGGCGAAGATGCTGAATGTTGTCAATCCCCCACTGGCCGCCCGTGAAATGACATGGTGGGCTAAATTCCATGCATTGATGGCTTTGTAGTAGTCGACGTAGACGATAGCTGCCCCAGTAAAGGCTCCCAATGTTTGGGCAATCCAGTAGGGCACGACCTTTTTCCATGGCAGTGAGCCTCGGATAGCCATGGCCAGGGTGACGGCCGGATTGATATGCGCTCCACTCACGCCCCCTGCTACATAGATTGCCATCACGACAGCTATCGCCCAACCCCACGTAATCAGAAGCCAACCGCCCGCGCCTTGGAAAATTACGAGTGTCCGCCCGGACATCGTCAATCCGACCACGGCGACTGCGACACTCCCCGCGCCAAACGCCAAAAGAACCATCGTGCCGAGATATTCGGCCAGCAACTCTCCCCATGCGCTGGCCCGCCAACCGGTCTTGCCGATAATTTTTTGTTGACCCATAGGTAATTCCTCCATTTCAGGAATAGAGATAAATAAAAATAAGCCCGCACTTAAAAAGTGCACGGGCTTTCTCTGTTGTCTCTAGCCGTTCCATATCTATTTAACAACTTCTTGACAATTTATGCAAGACTCGATTGATGTTGATTAGATTAATAATTTGGAGAATTATACGGAAAGATTGGGAGAAGCGAGCTATTAAAAAGCCATTGGGGGCGACAGCCGATGATCTCACCGGCTACCGCCCCCAATAGGGCGAGCTAAGTCAGCAGTGGCTTCAGTGCCGACTCGCACTGGTTCACGATCGCCTGGTCCTCCGTTTCATAGGAAACAGTGATCTCGTCTTCTGTGCGCACGCCAAGCGAAAGGATATTGAGAATGCTCTTGCCGTTAACCTCTTTGCCGTGAAAGGTGACGTGGACTGTTCCCGGGCAGATCGCCGCGGCCTGGACAAACTGTGCTGCAGGCCGCGCGTGAAGGCCCTGAGGATCCTTGATGATGTAATGGCGCGTGATCATAATGGCGGACTGTCCTCCTGTTAATGTTGTGGCATTGCTGTGGGCCCCTGTAAAGAGTCCCGTTTCCAGAGTTTCCGCGACAGTGCTTCAGTGCTGCTGGAGACACTGACTGCGCCCGCTGCCAGAGCGTCCAAGACCTGCTGCTCCGTCTTGACGAGCCCGCCAGCGATGAGCGGCTTGGAGATTCTCTGGCAGAGATAGCGGATAAGCAAGGGCAAGACCCCGGGTAGGACTTCCACCGCATCGGCCTCGGCATGCGCGATTTGCTGGATGCCGGAATCGACGGACTGGCTATCCAGCAGGAAGACGCGCTGAATGGCGGCGAGTCCCAATTTTTTCGCGTGGTTGATGGTGTGTTGGTGCGTCGTGATGATGCCGTCCGGCGACGCAAAGTCCTGAAAAAACCTGATGCCGTCAAAGTCGCTGCTAAGACCCTTGACCATATCTACGTGGACAAAAACCGTGCAGCGCATGCGTTGGAGGCGGGCTACACTTTCAGCCACACTGTCAATTGCGCCCCCCAGAATAAAGACCCAGCCTGGCTTGGATTGAGACAGGTCCTCCCACTGGCCCGGGTCGCGAATGGCGCGGATCACCACGGGCATGACACTCTTATTGAGAACCAATCTCGACACTCCTTTCTGTCAGGGACCGGTAGCGGTGATAGAGCCAGTATGCGGGGTGCTTGGCAGTGGCTCCGGTAATCTGGCTCAGGTGCAGGGCGCAGGTGCCGCTGTCCACCACAATGCTGTCTTCCTTGGGATTCTTTATCTGTTCCAGCGCCACCAGACCCAAGGCGTGGGCGGTGTCTTCGTGCTCCTCCTTGAAGGCATAGGAGCCGCCAGCGCCGCAACAGGCCATGTTCAGGGGCTCCACCGAAGGCAAACCGGCTTTTTGGGCTAGAGCTTCCAGAATGCCGTCACCCCGCGACACCCGGCTGCGGCAGGTGGTGTGGACCCACGAGGTGCCCGCGGCCCCCGGGGCCTGGCTCTTCATCGTCTCCCAAAACGACTCAGGAGCGCGGCTCAGGGCAAACTCGGTAAAGGAAAGCACCGGCACAGGCAGAGCCAAGTTCCAGTATACAGGCCATTCTTCTCGCAAGGTGCTGTCACACGTCGCATTCAAGGTTACCACTAGGGACAGCCCCCCGAGGTCAGGACTCAAGGCCTCGAATGTGGTGCGGGCGATCCGCTGTCCTTCTTCTGGTTGGCCGGCGGCATAGGCTGCGGCGCCGCAGCAGTGGCTGGCGTGCGGCAACAGCCGCACAGAAAAGCCCCAGAGTTCCAACAGCGCTTGCGCGGCTGACAGGACGTCTTGGTCAAAGCCCCGGCTGTAACAGTCTACAAACAATCCAATGACCTGGCTAGCTGTTGCGGGCTGGCTGGCCGAAACCAGACGGGCCACCCGTTTTTGTGGGCGCGGCCAGCGGCTCCTGGTCCCGAAACCCAGCGGCTTAACGAGAAAACTGGGAGCGTTGGCGAGGTGGGGATACCGCGCCACCCATTGGGGGTGAGCCAAAATACGGTCACGCAGTGCGATGCGCGGCGTCTTCTTCTTGAAACTCTTATGGCGGGCAATAAGGTGCGCAATGGGAACATGAACGGGACACGAAGCCTCGCAGAGCTGACAGAACGTGCAGTCATCGACATGTTCCATGACCGGCGTCTCAGGATTTTCTTGAAACGCACGGAACCAGTCAGGTCCTAAAGCTTTGGGTCCTGGGAAGTCGGAGTCCTGGCCGTAGACAGGACACACAGTGATGCAGATAGAGCATTTCATGCACGCGTCGTCATTATTCCACATGACTCAGGCTCCTTTCGCTGACCGCGCCGGGCGGACCAACCGCCAGGAGGCCTTCTCGGTTCAGACTCTGAGACACTGTAGCCAGAATTAATGCGCCCCCGTTGCTATCCCGGTTGGGATTCCACCCGCGGCACTGGGCCCCGCAGGTGGTGATGCGGGGCGTGCCGTCATCAGCCAACCGGCCCCACTCCTGCATCTGCGGGTCCTGCCGGACCCTTATGGAGCCCAGCACTTCTTTCCTTAGCGTATCATGGACTTTCCCATCCACCGAAATTTCCAGTCCGCCACCCAAAATTCCCCCGCTAGCCACAATGATGTGGTCGCTGCGCCATTCGCGTCCATCCTCCAGGGAAAGTTGGCCAGATGGGTCCGCTAGGGTAACGCGCCCTGCCAGAAATTGCACACCGCTTTGCTTCAGCTTCCATACCCAGCGGTCACGGATGCGCATACCGCCCAAAGACGGGGGCGGCAGTGGATACTCAAAGACAGGGTGGCCGGTGGCCATCTGCAGGGCGTGCAGGTTGCGCTCCGGGAATTTTCGCCCGATGACCTGGGGCACCAATACCGGCCAACCGGGAGGGATGTCAGGGGAAACTTTCTGGAGAGCCCTTTTCAGCCAGTCCAAACCCCCGTCACTGTCGACATAGGCGGCCCAGCGCACTGCGCCCCAGGTAGGAGTCCATTGGGACGGCTTGGGAATTTCACAATAGTTCGCCTCCACGCCGGTATGCTTTTGGTAGGCGCCGCACTGAAAGGCGGCCATGTTGTCCGCCAAACCGTCAAATCCCACAAACCAGACCGGCTGAGCCGCCTCCTGGGCATATTGCCAGGCGGGAACCATAAAGACCGGTTTTTCGCGGCCTGTGCAGGTAATAGTAAACCGTCCGCGCGAGGGCAGCAAATCGGGAACCGGGATGCCTGCCTGACGTTCAAAACGCGCCAAACTTTCCCAGAGCCTCTCCCACTCTTGACCGGAAAGGGAGATGGGCTGCTTGTCAAGCAGGGACCACGGATTGCTGACATCGCCCACCGGGGCATGAAAATCAAAGGTGCCGCTCCATAATGGCAGAGTGCCTTCACTCTCGGACACGATGATGCATTCGTGGCCCGCCTCGCGGAGCAGCGAGGCAGCAAAAAGAGCGGCAGGTCCTTGCCCAACCACGGTTACCCTGGTCATAATGACTCCCCCTCTTCGAGCGTCTGGAACCGTACAGCCTGCTGCAGCGCGTACTCCCGGGCGTTGGCGCCCCATAGCACGGGAATCATTCCTTTGGCCCGTTCTGCACGCAAATGACGAATCATTTCGTCCGGATCTTCGTCAGGATAGACCGCGTGGCGCAGCGCTGTGACCCGGTGGGCGCAGAAGGTGCCCTGGCATGGCCCCATCGAGAACCACGTGGCCGTCCGCCACTCGTCCACAGACCCCTTGACGGCGCGCAAGTCAGAAGCGCTGACTCTTTCGCATTCGCAGAGCACGGATTCAGGCGCAGCCAGCTTTGCGGGTGGGCTTCCAAGGCGGGCTTCTGCGGTCACACAAGGGGAGGAGACCTTCAGGTAGCCAGCCACCATATCACTGGTCCTTTCGGCCATCAGGCGGAAGGTCGTCCATTTGCCGCCCACGACCGAGAATGCGCCGGCAGGACCGTGGCGGGCGTGATGGTCGATGACTTTGAAGTCACGGCTGACCTCGCGGGAACTGGCGGCATGCGTCTCGCCTTCGTACAGAGGCCGCACGCCTGTGAATGCGCGGAGCACCCGCCATGAGTCTAGCGACGGGATGAGTTCTCTCCCCAACGTCATTAGGCGCTCGACTTCCGACTGCACGATGGCGGGGGCTTCGGGGGAATCTTGGGCAATATCGGTGGTTCCCAGAATGGTGACGCGTTGGTGGGGCACAAAGATATCCCCGTCTCCCGGAGCTTTCATGCGGTTAATCACAAGAGGAAATTTACGCTGCGCAAACAGCAGCATCAGGCCGTAGGACAGGTGCATCGGGACGGGGTCCCCGAACAGTTCGGCCACGCGCCCTGCCCACGGTCCCGCTGCATTGACCACAGCATCGCAGTGCAGGTGCACCTGTCCCCCGGGGCCCTCGGCGGCAACGCCCGCGACGCGCCCACCGACGGTCATGACAGCGCTCACGTGGTGGTGGGTCAGCACCGTGCCCCGATGGGCCGTGATATCTTGAGCCACCAACTGCATTAGATGAAATCCTTCCAACACACCGTCAGGCACGGTATAAGCTGAAGCGATGCGCCCCGTGACCTCAGGGTAGCGCATGCGGACTTTTTGTGGATCCATGCGTGTGGCGGGAATTCCTGCCCGGTTGCACCCTTCAAGCCATGCGGTTTCAAAAGCAGGGTCATCGTCTTGGGTGCGGACGAAAATTCCCCCTGTATCTTCAATCGCGCTGGGCGCAATGGTACGCAACCGGGCGTTTTCTTCACGGCAGTCTTGTGCAGCGGTGGGGTCCGTTACGGCGTAGCGCGCCCCGCTGTGCAGTAGGCCGTGAAAACGGCCAGAGGTGCCAAAGCCAATTCCCGACTGGTCAATGACGGTAACCTCGACCCCCCTTAACGCCAGGTCCCAGGCGACCCCCAAACCCGTTGCGCCCGCTCCAATGACAACGACCATATCCATCCTCCTGTCAAAAAGAGCTCGGCGGCCCCTTTCGGGTGCCGCCGAGCTCTCCATCTCTCTGCCCAGACACGACCTTATCATATTTAATGTCCTATTGACTTTATCAAATATTATGAATCATAGTGGAGACATTGTAAAGTCTACCGTCTAATTCTGCCGCTATTCTCCACGCGGCTCATTCTACCGAATTCGAAAATGGAGGGCAAAAATGATGCGTTATTCGTGTACCGTCTTATCTCCGGGACAAGCTGCCGGGCCAGTCCATATTGCCGGCAGCCGGCAGGCGGCCCCAGTCCTAACCCAAGTGACTGTAGAGGAAGCCCGGGACGCCGCGGCCAGGAAATTGGCAGCGCATTCTGAAACGGCTAAGACGGCGGGAGACATTTTATTGGCTCAAAAGGCCATGCTCGAGGATCCGGAGCTTCTTGCCCGGGTGCAGGCGCTCACGGCAAGCGGGGCAACCGCACAAGGGGCGATCCACCAGGCTTGCGAGGAGTATGCGGCGGTCATGGATGCGGCGGATGATCCCTATCTGAAAGAGCGGGCGGCCGACATTCGCGAAGTGGGGACGCTCTGGAGTGATGCCTTGGCGCCCGTCGCGGAGGCACCGGCCTCTCCCGGGGCGATCGTGGTCTGCCAGACCTTGTTGGTCCAGGACATGCTGGACTGGGCCCAGGTGCCGGTGGCCGGGGTCATTGCTGGCCAGGGGAGCCCGCTTATGCATGCCGCACTCATTGCGCAGAATCTGGGAATACCTGTGGTGACGGTGCAGTCCCCGGATTTTCGTGATCAGGTGCGAGAAGGCGAGCCGGTAGCCATCGACACCCAAGCGGGCTGGGTCGATACCGAACCGCCCGCCTCTTCCCCCGTGCCTGCGGCTAATACCCCGGCACGGATTGCGCACCCCATATTCCTGCCCGGCGGGGCCATGATTGAGGTGAGGGCCAATATTTCCTCTCTGCCCGAAGCGGAGAAAATCGCTGCCACAGGAGCTGACGGCGTGGGACTGTTTCGCACAGAAATGCTGTTGGAACAGGCGGGGCGGCTGCTGTCAGCGGCGGAGCAAGAGGAAATTTACCGGGAGGCCGTCCAAAAGAGCGGTAAACCGGTAATATTCCGGACGTTTGATATTGGGGCCGACAAAAGTTTGGCATTTCTTGATTTGCCCTCCGAACCCAATCCCGCGCTGGGCCTTCGGGGCATGCGCATGTACAGGGAACATGAATCGCTGTTGCATGACCAGTTGACCGCCCTGTACCGGGCATCCCAGGCGGGAGCTATTGCGGTAATGTTCCCCATGGTGGCCAGTGTCGAGGACTGGGATTTCTGCCGTGACAGCGCCGCAAGGGTGTCCGAGGAGGTCGGCGGCGGGGCGGTGGCGTTGGGTGTCATGGTTGAGGTGCCGTCCGTGGGATTTCTGGTGCCGGAACTTGTGCGTCACCAGGCGGCTTTTGGCTCCTTGGGAACCAATGATCTGTCCCAGTATTTTTTCGCCAGCGACCGCGAGTCGCGCGCCTCGCACCAGAGCGGGCTGGCGCTTGTGCGCTTCATTCACATGATTGCGCAAGCAGCCCACGCTAGTCACTGGCCACTGGGAGTGTGCGGCCAACTGGCTGCCGACCCTGGGTGGGCCGTGTTGTTTGCGGCGATGGGAATCTATTCGCTGAGTGTTCCCCTGCCCGCAGTGCAGCCAGTGAAAGAACTTTTGAACCGGGTTCACGACTTCGGGGATCTTGTCGGCCAAGCCACCCAGGATGCTGACGGCTTCGCGCAGGTCATGAGTCAATGGGCCGCAAGGGACTGAGGATCGCCCCTACTCCCAAATTCCGCATAACTTCATGCGTGTGAAAGTTCTTCCATGCGGCTTCCGGTTCCGCGTTGCAGGACAGACCGTGCAGGAATGTGATGGCCCGACAGCTTCCCTGCTGACGGGCCGGAGCAGGCGGCTGTCGGGAAGGGGTTGCGGGGCGGGGGCCGAACAGCTCTCGGCCCCGGCTGGATATGACTATGGAACTGTCCTTTTCAGGTCGTCCGGGACGGTGCCTTCCTGAAGGACTCCCTCCCGCGGCTGCTGGCCTTGGGTCTTTGCCTGTCAGGTGGCTGGGTTAGTCATCTGATCTTCGTTTAGCGCCTCTAGCGACTGGTACCGCGTTTCAGGCAATGCTAGAGTGAGGGCGGCACCGATTAGAGCCAGCACTCCTGTTAAGACCAATATCATCTCAATGCCGTCTGCTTGGAGAATCACGGGCAGGAAAAAGGCACTGACGAACGCCCCGATCCGGCTGATAGCGGTCCCCAACCCCATCGCAGTGCCGCGCACCTTCGTGGGCACCAATTCGGAGACAAAGATCCCGGTGGTTTGTCCCGTGCCTCCGGCATTGGCAATGTAAAAGACTCCAAAGAAAATAGCCAGCATCAGAATCGAGGGTTTGGGGTCGATAGCAAACGCGAGCAAGGTCAGTCCCTGTAAGAGGAATCCCCATATCTGCAGAGGACGCCGGCCCCAGCGGTCTAGAAGCATCATGCCCGCAAACGCCCCAGCCATCCCGACGATCTCGAGCACCCCAGTTCCCTGGATTGAGGCGATATGGGTTTTCAATCCCAGTCCTAGGAGCAAGATAGGGGTGTAAATCCCAATGCCGTAAAATATGATGTCGTTGATGAACCAATTGGCGTAGGACAGCCACACACGGCGGGCAAAAGGCCGTTTAAAGATGATCATGATGGACGTGGAGGATTTATGCCGATTCAATCTGGCATGCTCGGTCACGGCCTTCCAACGCGGACTTTCCGGAACCGTCTGCCTAAGAATCAGCACAATGATTGCAGGAATCACCCCAGCCAGAAGCGTCAGCCTCCAGGCTAGACTCCCGGTTGTGACAAAGAACAGCAGACCTAAGAAAATTGCTGCCACGGCGCCTATCCAATAGGCAAATAGCCCGGCTCCCATCAATGTTCCGCGTCCTTTGACGGGTGCGAACTCACTTACGATGGTGAGAGTCAACGCATAGTCGGCCCCAATGCCGATGCCTAACAGGCCGCGGAACAGCACTAATTGCCAAATGTTTTGCGCGGCGGCTGCGCCAATCGTGAAGATAATGAAAATAAGGAGATCCCACATATAAATGCGGCGCCGTCCCAAGAGGTCAACGAGGAACCCTGACCCTAAGCCTCCCAGAAACATCCCGGCCAGGGTTGCGGAGCCAATCAGGCCCGTCGCGACCGCCGAGGGATGCAATGCGGGAACAATGGTGAGCAAAGCCACGGAAATCACCAGAAGGTTGAATCCGTCGAGAAAATACCCCGCAACAGTTAAAACTGTGACACGGACATGCGTCCGGTCGACCGGCATCTTATCGCGTGCACTCAGCGACTCATCCACTGCGAAGTCCCCCCTTCACCAACAACAGTGCGGACTGGCAATTCGCCTCCGACTGGTTGAATCCATCGGCAGGCAAGCCACTGATGTTGCTGTGGCTCCGATCTAGATTTATGGTGCGCCCTGACGGTTTATGAGAGGCAAGAATATGATGATCACGCACAAGAGTTTGTGCCGATTGGGCGCTCGGCGGTTCATGGGAGTGACGGCGAAATGCGTTCTCCCACGAATCAGCGGCTCTACCGTCTGCGGGACATTCAATGCATGGGGGGACTGTTCTTCTCCCATGGGGTGGTGTTGTATGCGCGCGGTTTCCTCGGCCCAGCCGCCTGCTGACGGGAGCAGTTTTGCCGTACCGCCGAGGTGGTTCCGGGACCGGTTCCGCTGGCCCCTAAGTTGTGAAAGTGGTGGCCCGAATAGTCTTTTGTGGAAATCGGCACGGACTCGAACCATTTCACGGTCATCACCGGGGCCCAACCCAATCTTAATCGCGCCGTAACTCTCTAGCGCTGGCAGCTGTGCTATAGTCTTGTCGGCTTGTCAAAGCCAAAACCCGCCTCCATACGGATGGCGAAGCTCGGCACTCTCCGGCGCGCTGCGCCATGACACAGAGTTTAGGGAATAATAGGGTGTAATCCTAGCCAAGAAGCTTCGGGATACCGGCTCAGGTTCCCGGAAGAAAGGGATAAGGTATGAGGCCCTCATGGCAGTCCTTAAATATGCTAATCCAAGAAGCTGCAGCGCCGTTGGGCGAGCGGGTGGTTGTCAGACGCTACCGGACTTTCTCGACCATGACATGGGTGGTCATTTGGACTCGTGACGATATGCCGTTTGGCCGGCGGCACTGGGTGCTGCCGGGATTGTGGAAAATCCGCGCCGGCACGTCCTGGGCGGTATGGGAGGCGCAAACGGGATCTGCTCCCTCGCACTGGACTTTAAAGTGGGATCAGGGCGAGTGGACGGAAGTGGCCTGGGGTCCCGATCCCGTGCCTCACAAGGCCCAGCAAGCTTTTGTGAGCTGGCTGGGCCACGTCCCCCCTCCCGACCCGCGTGCGCTCTCGGGCCGTCTCTGTGGGGGCGGCCGGCATCTGTGGGTTTGGCAAGGGCTGCTCTGGACAGCTCCCTTTCTCTTCTGGCCCCTCACCCGCCCCTATGCCGCCAGCGCTTTTGTTTTGGCCGGGGCGGCCAGCCTGGCCGCCTACGGGCTGAGCAGACAGCGCCGGCGCAGTTCCAGAATTCGGCTGGCTCCCGTGCAGCCCGAATTTTGCCAAGCGGCCAAGTACGCTGACGTATCGGCCGCTGTCGCGAGTTGGGCGGCGCAGGACCCCGACGGTCCTGTGCAAAAACTATTTGAGGATTTACAGCAATGGCTGCTTGAGCAGGCCGTCCCCTTGGAGCTTCATGCCAGCCCCTCGTATGTCTGGCGATTGAATTCGGTGCCGGGCCACAGTGATTCTGGTCCTGAATGCGCATCCGTCACCCTCATTGCGACGGGATTTACTGTGCATTGGTACTATGACGTCTACGACTGGGAAGGCAATTACCTTCCCCTCGCCCAGGATGTCCTGACCTGGTCGGGGTCCGTCTGGCTCTACCGCAATCTTCCTCTTGACCAGGGCTTTCTGCCCCTGCTGCTGCGAAAGCTGAATCCGCATCCGC
>DAHWJO010000113.1:0-11248 GCA_027344105.1 Sulfobacillus sp. | reverse complement strand
TCGGGGATTCTTTAATGCGCTTCATGAGGCCGGTGTCGATACCATGACGGTTCCCGTTGTGCATGGGGATTTCAAAGAAAAAGGGGGGGCTCAGGCAATGTCCGCGCTGCTGAACAACGGCTTGGCTGCAGACGCAGTGTTTGCAGCCAACGACGAGATGGCTTTAGGCGTCATGCAGACCCTGTCCCTCAAAAACATCCGGGTCCCCGAAGATATCGCGGTCATGGGATTTGATGACATCCGCCTGGCGCGCTATGTGAGCCCAAGCCTGTCAACCATCCACCAGCCCATGTACGAATTGGGAAGGGCGGCGATGACTCAGCTTGACCGGGCGATGAGCGGCGAGACCCGCATTCCCCCGGTCACCCTGCCGACCACCCTTGTGGTGCGGGAATCCACAGCATCTCAGAAAAAGAAAGCAGGCGATAATTATTATGCCGCGCCTTGAAATGAAGAACCAGGCGTTCCAGTTGGATGGCGACCCATTCTTCTTCTACGGTGGGGAAGTGCACTATTTTCGCACGGACCCATCCCAGTGGCATGACCGCCTGTCGTCCGTGAAAGACCTGGGAATCACTGTCGTCAGCACGTACGTCCCTTGGCTGTGGCATGAACCCCGACCGGGACAGTTTGATTTCACTGGAGCCACTGACCCGCGCCGCAATTTAACTCATTTTATAGAATTGGCGCACAGTTTGGGGCTTTTGGTGTTCGTGCGTCCGGGGCCCTACGTGATGTCAGAACTGCGGCAGGAAGGACTGCCCGCATGGCTCTTGGAGCAGCATCCCGAGATTATTGCCCAGGACGCCCGCGGCAACTTGCACCCGACTCGCATGGTCTCCTATCTTCACCCGACATTCCTTCGGTTCGCGGACCGGTGGTATGATGCGGTCAGCCAAGCACTGACACCATATTTTGCGCAAAACGGCGGGCCCGTCATCCTCACCCAGCTCGACAATGAGGTGGGCATGCTGCACTGGGTCAGCACCTTGCCTGACCAGAGCGAAGATGCCGAAACCGAGTACCGGAAGTTTGCCACGGGGAACACCGCGAGCCTGTACGGATCCGGAGATTACTGGCAGCGCGGATTATTCTGGAGGCAGTACCGGGCCCGCTACTTAAAACATCTGGAACAAGAGGCCGCCCGCCACGGCTTCCCGGCTCCCTACATCATCAATGTCCATGGGTTCCGGGACTATTCCGTGTACAGCCGCGGAGTGGATTACCCAATCGGACTCTCGCAGCTCTTTGAAGCGGCGGATGTCCCCGGCGCATTCCTGGGAGGAGATTTTTATCCCGGCCACGTCGGCTATGACAATTTTCACGATCTGGCGCTGGCTGTCACCTATACGGCGGCTGCCAATTCGCCTGAGGCTCCCCTCTTCTCCCCGGAGTTTCAGTCAGGGCGCTTTCAAGACCGCCCTCATATTGAACCATCCGACCTCGACCTGGCGGCGCGGGTCAGTGTATCCTACGGCTTAAACGGCCTGAACTGGTATATGCTGGCGGGCGGCGACAACCCGGACGACATCGGGCTGTTTGGACGCCGCCATGAATGGCAGGCCCCTATCGCCAGCGACGGCACCCTGCGCGGATCGGCGCCGGTGGTCGGACACTTAGGGTCACTGTTCCGGACGTTTGGCAGCGCACTGGCGGGCACCAAGCCGGTCCCTGACATCCACATCGGATTCTATTCGGCCTACTACATGACGGAAAATCCGGCAGAAGGTCAGGACTCGGCCATCGTGCAGGAAATCGTAGGCGAGCGGGATGCCTGGCACTTCGACGGCATCTACCGCATTCTGGTGGCTGCCAACTTGACAGCGCAAGCCGTCGCTGTGGACAAGGAGGCCGCCATCTTGGACCCCGTCACCACTCCCATACTGTGGATGGCGACGTGCCGCTACATGGATAGGCGCACCCAGACCCGTCTTGCAGAATACGCGAACGCCGGGGGCACCCTGATTCTCGGACCCCGCATCCCCGAATGGGACCTTGAGGGGAATCCGTGCCGGGTGCTGGCCGACAGCCTTCATTTACCTGCCGCTGTGGCCTTTGGCCAACGCGGCCTGGCAACTATTTTGGATGTCGACTCCGTATTCTGTGCGAACTACACCACGTTTGCCGCGACAGAGCAGAGCGAGGTGCTCGGACACGTTGACCGCGGCGGCATTCCCGGCGCCATCATCACGCGCCAGAAAACTGGCCGGGGCCGCACGGTTCTCGCTGGGTGCGCCCTGCCGGATCTGTACCAGTACTATCATGCTCTGGTTCGGACACTGGCAGAAACTCTGGGCTGCCAGCCCGGGCTTGCGGTCTCGAACCCGGCCGTGCATGCCACCCGCCGCGAAGGCGGCCAAGGCGGATTTCTCTTCGTACACAACTTCGACGAGACTGAGCAGTTGACGCATCTCGCTCTTGCGCCAAACTCCCGCCACGGTTCGCTGGAATGGGATCTAATCCTGCTTCCCCGGTCAGGACTCATGCTGCCCTATGGGGAAGTTCCTTTGCAAAAGGGAGCAGGCAGTGTGGTGCATACGCTTGCAGAAATCACCTGCCAGGCAGACGGCGTGGTCATTCACCGCAGCCGCGCCGCCGGCCAAGCCACGTTCCGGATGGCAGACCAGGGAGGAATTCCCGTGGTGCGATCTGGAAACGGTTTGCTGACAGGCGGACCCAGCGGGGCGGTTACCGTCAGCTGGCCGCCCGAAGACCATCCGCAGCCTATTGTCCTGGAGATCAACCGAAACGATACGACTCGCCATAACGCGCCTAGCGCTGTGGCGTCCGGAATTTCTACCGACAGCATTTAGTTTGGGCAAAACAGCCCGGATTAAAAAACAAGGAGGAACATTCAACATGAAACGTGTGAAATTTGGAGCGCTTGCCGCCTTATTGTCTGGCACCAGCATCTTAGCTCTTGCAGGTTGCGGGACCACGACCCCCACGACGACCGCGGCTCCGGTGAAAGCCCATACCCTGGTGGTCATTCCTGGCCTCAACGGCGCTTTTGCGGACAACTTCAACCCGTACTCTCCCAGCGCCCTGAGCGGAACTCTGGGTCTCATCTACCAGCCCCTGTTCTACTTCAACCTAGTCGGCCCGCAAGTGTATCCTCTCATCGGCAAATCGTACCAATGGAGCAACAACAACCGCACCCTGACCGTCACCCTGCGCCCTGGCGTCAAATGGTCCAACGGCACTCCCGTGACCGTCAACGATGTGGTGTTCAGTTTTAACATTTTGAAGAAATTCCCCAGCCTTGACACTAGTGGAATTTGGACGCACCTGAGCTCCGTGGCGGCATCCGGCACAAACCAAGTCGTATTCCAGTTCAACACGGCAGACGTCCCCTTCGGCAACTTCGTTCTCGGCGACACGTATATTGTGCCTGCCAAGATTTGGGGAGCCTACACCAACCCGGCCACTGTCACCAATCCCGACCCGGTCGGCACAGGCCCCTATTTGACCGACACCTTCACATCGCAGGCTTACACCTACAAAGCCAACCCGCTTTACTGGGGCGGAGAGCCTAAGGTGCAGAAACTGCAGTACCTCGACTATACGGGCAATGAAAGCGCCACCCTGGCCCTGGCGTCCGGCACCATCGACTGGACTGACCTCTTTTTCCCGCACATCAACAAAGTGTATGTGAGCAAAGCACCACAGTATAACCACTACTGGTTCTCAGTCGGCGGCACCAACATGCTCTACCCCAATTTGAAGAACCCGCAGCTGTCGAAACTTGCTGTGCGTGAGGCTATCAGCGCCGCCATCAACCGCCCGCAGCTGGATAAAGTGGGAGAGTACGGTTATGAAGCGCCAGCCACCCCAACGGCACTGATTCTGCCTCCTGAGAAGTCTTGGCTAAATCCCAACCTGCCGGCCAAGGACAGCGGATTCACCTATGACCCCAATAAGGCTGTGAAACTGCTCGAAGGCGCCGGATTCAAGCGCAATGCCCAAGGCATCTTCACCTCGCCTGGCGGCACCCCCCTCTCCTTTACCATTGAAGTGCCGACGGGGTGGACGGACTGGGATACCGACTGCGCACTGATGGCGCAAGATCTCAAGCAGGTGGGCATCAACGCCACTGTGCAAGAACTGAGCTACGGCGCCTACTACTCCAACATCACCACAGGCAATTACCAGTTGGCCATGTCCTGGAGCGGCAGCGGCCCAACCCCGTACTACCTCTATCAGAGCCTGCTGGAACCGAAGAATGCGGGCAACTTCGAACAGTGGTCGAACCCGACCACCACAGCGGCGCTGAACCAGTACCGGACATCGAGCAACCTGGGCGTCCAGAAGCAGGCCATTTACACCTTGGAAAAGGCCGTGGCGGACAATCTCCCTGCGATTCCCTTGATCTACGGGGCCACCTGGTTTGAGTACAGCACCAAGTACTTTACGGGATGGCCGACAGCACAAAACCCGTACGCGCAGCCTGCCCCATACAACTATCCTGCGGAGGGTATTGTTCTGGCCCATCTGACTCCACGATCTTAGCAACGGGAGGCTTTCGTTATGCGTTTTATTCTGAGGCGTCTCGGATTTTTACTGCTCTCGCTATGGGCTGCGGCAACCATTAACTTTGTGTTGCCCCGGCTCATGCCGGGCAATCCGGCTATTCTCATGATTGGCCGCTTCAAGGGGCAGATCAGTCCCAAGGCGCTGCATGCGTTGGAACTGCAGTTCGGAGTCACCAACACACCCTTGTGGAGCCAGTACCTCACCTATCTGAATCACCTGGTTCACGGGCAGTGGGGCTTGTCCCTCACCTATTATCCCGTGCCGGTATCACGGATCATCGCGCAAAGCCTGCCGTGGACCTTGGGTCTGGTCGGGGTGGCCACGGTCCTCAGCGTCTTTATCGGGGTAATGCTGGGCATTTTTACCGCGTGGCACCGTGGGGGCAAATGGGACGCCATATTGCCCACGATGTCCACTTTCACGGCCGCCCTCCCCTACTTCTGGCTGGCCCTGATTCTCTTGTATCTGCTCGGCTATTTGTGGCACTGGTTTCCCATGGCCCATGCCTACTCGTCGACCTTGACCCCGGCATTCACGCTCCCCTTTATCAGCAACATGCTCTACCATGCCGTCCTGCCCGCCCTCACTATCGTGATCAGCTCCATTGGCGGGTGGCTCTTGGGCATGCGCAACAATATGGTGCAGACTTTAGGGGAAGACTATGTGCTGTTTGGTGAAGCCAGAGGGTTGAAGTCAAACCGCCTGATGTTTCAATATGCGGCCCGCAACGCCATCCTGCCCAGTATGACAGGTTTCGCCATGGCCATCGGTTTCGTAGTCGGAGGCGCTCTGCTGACAGAAGTCGTCTTTTCTTATCCGGGCTTAGGGTATCAGCTTCTGGCGGCTGTCCAGAATGAGGACTACCCTCTCATGCAAGGGTTATTCCTGATTATTGCATTCTCGGTGCTCGTGGCCAACTTTTTGGTAGAGCTCCTGTATGGCAAACTGGATCCGCGAACACGGGGAGGTGCGTCCCAATGAGCCAAGCGGCCCATACCGATGCAGAGCAGGCGGCTGTGCAGGCCCCTGTCAAGCGCAGCAGCCGGTGGAAAGAATGGAGCGGCATTCTCAAAAGAGACAAAAGGCCGCTGGTGGGCATTGTCATTCTGCTGCTGTTTATGCTGAGTGCGGCTTTTGCCCCCTTGCTCACCCCGTACAATCCTTCGGCGACCCAGTTTACGCCTCTGGCTGCACCGAGTTGGCATCACTGGCTGGGCACGACAGCCAGTGGCCAGGATGTCTGGAGCCAGTTTCTCTATGGCGGGCGGATTTCACTCTCTGTCGGTTTTTTTGCCGGCTTCATCGCCACGGCGCTCGCGGTCATCTTAGGGATGCTGCCCTCGTATCTTGGTGGCTGGATCGATACGACGATGGCCACTTTCACCAACATTATGCTGGTCATTCCCGGGCTGCCCCTGCTAATCGTCATTACGGCTTACGTCCACCAGACCGGCCCGGTGACGATCGCGCTGGTGATTGGCCTGACAGGATGGGCTTGGGGCGCACGTATTTTGCGCTCCCAAACCCTCTCCCTGTCCCGGCGCGACTTCGTCATCGCCTCGCGTCTTTCAGGGGAAACCCAATGGCGGGTGCTGACCGGGGAAATTCTTCCCAATATGCTGTCCCTGGTTGTGGCCAACCTGGTTTTCGCCACGATTGCCGCCATCTTAGCAGAAGCCAGTCTGGAATTTCTAGGACTGGGCAACCCGAGCGTGGTCACGTGGGGCACAATGCTGTACTGGGCTGACACCGGCCAGGCACTGCTCAACGGAGCGTGGTGGTGGATCGTTCCTCCCGGTCTGGCTATTGCCCTCGTCGGTTTGAGTCTGTCCCTGATCAACTTTGGCGTCGATCAAGTATCCAATCCCCGTTTGCGGCTGAACAAGGTCAAGGCAGCCCGCAAACCCCGCAAAGGAGCACCGTCATGACCGAGGCCCTGTCCGTAGACAGTCTCCACGTTTCCTACTTCACGCAAAACGGACTGGTTCCCGCTCTGCGCAATGTGTCATTAAGCATTTCCAGCAATGAGATTCTCGGCCTGGTCGGGGAATCCGGCAGCGGCAAGTCAACAATGGCGCAGGCTGTCATGCGCTTATTGAAACCTGACACCGCTACGGTCGACGGGCGCATCCTGGTTGAAGGCCAGGACCTGTACCAGCTGACTCCGGAGCAGCTGAGACTGGCCCGGTGGCGCGATATTGCGATGGTGTTTCAGAGTTCGATGAATGCCCTGAATCCGGTCTTGTCCATTCAGGAACACTTTACGGACACCATGCGCGCCCACCTGCCCGACATCAGCGAGGCTGAGATATTGAAGAGGACCGCAGACCTCTTGGGGCAGGTCCGGCTGGATCCGGCCGTTGCCCGCAATTATGCCCATGAACTGTCCGGAGGCATGCGCCAGCGGGTGGTCATTGCCCTGGCTTTGGCTCTCGATCCCCATGTCTTGCTGATGGATGAGCCCACCACCGCGCTCGACGTGGTGGTGCAGCGCTCGATTCTGGATGAAATTGCGGCCCTGCAGCGCAACCGCAAACTGGCTGTGCTGTTCATCAGCCATGACTTCAGCCTCGTTTCAGGACTGGCCAACCGCATTGCCGTGATGTATGCCGGAGAAATTATGGAAATCACTGACCGGGGCATGGCTATTGAGGATGTCAGCAAACATCACCCCTATACCCAGGGGCTGATGCGCGCCGCCCCCCGCCTTATCGGCAGCAAAGTCAGCATTGAAGGCATACCCGGCGAGCCCCCGGATATGAGTCAGGTGCCGCCAGGATGCCCGTTCTATGACCGCTGCCCGTTGCGGCTGCCGATGTGCCGGACGACTCCTCTGCCTGTCAAGACAGGGCGCGTGTACATTCGCTGCCATGCCATGCCCGATCCGGTTTCCGGAAAGGCGGTGGCCCATGACGTCTAAATTTCTTGTATCGGCTGACCATCTGACCATCCGCTTCCCGCGGACTAACGCTCCTGACCTCATCGCGTCGCGGGCGGTCAATCTGGATATCGCCGCCAAAGAAACCGTGGCTCTTGTCGGGGAGTCGGGAAGCGGCAAGACGACCACCGGCCGCGCGCTCGTGCGCCTGCTGACGCCCAGCGCAGGGAAGGTCTGGTTTGACGGCAAAGATGTGACACACATTCGCGGGCAGGCTCTCATGCGTTATCACCGCAATGCCCAGATGATCTTTCAGGACCCGTTTGCATCGCTCAACCCGTTCCACACAGTGGCGCACCATCTCTCCAGGCCCTTGACCCGGCTGCGCCACCTCAAGGGACATGAGCGCGAGGAGGCACTCGATGAGATCCTCACTCTCGTCGGCTTGACCCCCACGGCCATTTACCGGGAAAAGTATCCCCACGAACTCTCCGGCGGTCAGCGCCAGCGGGTGGCCATTGCCCGGGCTTTAGCAGGAGGCCCCTCATTCATTGTGGCAGATGAGCCCGTATCCATGCTGGATGTATCCTTGCGGGCTGAAATTTTGACCCTCTTGGAGTCTTTGCAGGAGCGGCGGGGTCTCAGCTACCTGTATATCACCCATGACCTAGCCTCCGCCCGCTACCTTGCGCACCGGATTGCCGTCATGTACGGTGGGTCGCTGGTGGAGATCGCCCCGGCCGAAGATCTGGTTCAGGCTCCGGCACATCCCTACACCCGGCTCCTGCTGGCCGCGACGCCGGGGTCGGCCCACACCGGCCCGCTGCCGGAAACCATGCAGAGCGCGCCGGACCTGTCGGAAGACCGCAAGGGCTGCCCCTTTGCACCGCGGTGCCCAGCCGTCATGGACCGTTGCACCAAGACCATGCCGGCAATGATCACGGTGGCGGACGGCCATCAGGCTGCCTGTTATCTCAACGAGTAGGCGCCCACAGACTTTCGGGACACACTCGATCTTCCGTTATCACCTGACGCGGCCGGTTCTCCAAGGAACCGGCCGCCCTCTATCCCTATTCCTTTGCACGGCGCTGTCCCTCGAAACCCTCGTCGTCCTGGACACAAAAAATGGCCGGCCGCACGAGCTATCCTACAACCTTTCGCCGCGCATGGGGGCTGAGGACCGATGAGTAATTATGCATTGCCGAGCTCAGCCCATCGCGCTTGCCAAGAGGCCGGCTAGGTTACAAAGTGCGCAGGAAAGGCTTTTGTTCTAATCTGTACAACCCCGCCATAAACCCTTATACTGCTTGGAAAGCCAGGCTAACTGTTCGGGCCCTGTGCTTCTTGCCTATTATCTTTAACAAGGGAAGGCGCATTGTCTATCCGCAAATCCCTGAAAGGAGCCTTATGCGAAGCGATACGATTAAAAAGGGTCTGGACCGTGCACCGCACCGAAGTTTGCTGCGGGCTGCCGGCGTAAAGGAAAACGAATGGGACCGCCCATTCATTGCTATTGCCAACTCGTTTGTAGAAATTATCCCGGGTCATACCCACCTCGCGGCCGTCGGCCGCACGGTGGCCCAAGCTGTTAGAGATGCTGGCGGCGTGCCTTTTGAATTCAACACGATTGGCGTAGACGACGGCATTGCCATGGGCCACATCGGCATGCGTTATTCCCTTCCCAGCCGCGAATTGATTGCCGACAGCATCGAAACCATGGTGCGTGCGCACGCTTTTGACGGCATGATCTGCATTCCCAACTGCGACAAGATTGTTCCGGGGATGCTGATGGGCGCCTTGCGGGTCAACGTCCCCACTGTCTTCGTTTCTGGGGGACCTATGGCTGCAGGACGCTGGAACGGAAAGTCTGTCGACCTCATTTCTGTCTTCGAGGGCGTAGGCGCCGTCGCCACCGGCAAAATGGCTTCGGCTGAACTTTTAGAGCTGGAAACCGTAGCCTGTCCCAGCTGCGGCTCGTGTTCCGGCATGTTCACGGCCAACTCCATGAACTGTCTGTCTGAAGCATTGGGTGTCGCCCTGCCGGGCAATGGCTCCATTCTCGCGACTGACCCCCGTCGCCAGGAACTGTTCAAGGCCGTAGGCCAGGCGATTGTCCGCCTCGTCAAAGACGAGGTGCCTATCCGCGACATCGTCACAGCCGACGCCATTGCTGACGCCTTCGCCCTGGACATGGCTATGGGCGGTTCCACCAACACCGTTCTGCACACGCTGGCGCTAATCCACGAAGCCGGCCTCGACTTCCCCCTGGAGCGCATTAACAAGATCTCCGCAAGAGTGCCTCACCTCTGCAAGGTCTCTCCAGCATCATCCTGGCACATGGAAGACGTAGACAGGGCTGGGGGAATTTCCGCCATTTTAGGAGAACTGTCCAAGATTGACGGTCTTCTGCATCCCGCGCGACCCACGGCCACCGGACAACAATTCGGGTCGTATTACGAAAATCGGGCCTCTCTCGACCAGGAGGTTATCCGCCCCCTGGCAAACGCCTACCGCCCGGATGGCGGGCTGGCCATCCTGAGCGGATCCCTGGCGCCACGCGGGGCGGTCATTAAAACCGCTGCCATTGAGAGCGGCCAAAATATCCATGAAGGGCCGGCCCGCGTGTTTGACTCCGAGGAGGACGCCCTTGCCGGAATTCGCGCAGGCATTGAGCCGGGGTCCGTCGTCGTTATCCGCTATGAAGGTCCCAAGGGCGGTCCGGGAATGCCCGAAATGCTGTCTCCCACCTCCCTTATCGTCGGCATGGGACGGGGACAGGATGTCGCGCTGATTACTGATGGGCGGTTCTCCGGAGGCACCCGCGGGTTCTGTGTCGGGCACGTCTCCCCAGAGGCGGCTTCCGGCGGTCCCATTGCCCTTGTGAAGGAGAATGACATCATCCGCATCGACATCCCCAACCGGCGCATAGACCTTTTGGTGGACGAGGCAGAACTATCCCGCCGCCGCGCTGCCTTAAAGCCGTTCACGCCGAAAATCAAAACCGGCTGGCTCCGGCGCTACAGCTGGTTTGTCACCTCCGCCGACACAGGCGCAGTCATGGCGGACGACCCGAATATCGATTAAGGGGGACGCGCGGCCCAGGAGATCGCCATTCCAGGGCTGCGCCCCGCTTTTCCCCGAATTTCTATAATATCCTTCTCATTTCCCAGGCTCCCTGCGTCGAAAATAGAAGCGTGAGGCCTGCCCCGGCCATTCACACCACGCTTAAAGACAACCTCAATAGCGGGTAATCGCATAAAATAGGGAAGCGCCGATGGCCAAGCACGCAAAGACGGCATTAATCACATGAATCACACACCACGTCTCCTCCCACAAAAGTCAGATACCGCATAACAACCCATTTATTTCCACCATATCATATATTTAAGAAATGTCGCGGTTTTTACGCCGAATTCGTGTGCAGAGACTCTTTTAGCGGCGTCAAAGGCACGCCGAATCACACGGGCGCCCGCAAACGTCCATGGGTCCCGCATTTCCGCAATGACATCATGATGGAGCCTTGCTGGCAGTTGTTCAATCGCTTCTGTCGCTGAAAAGCCGCAGGGTGCTCTCAAAGTCTATGGCGCGGGGCAGTATGCGGTCGATACGCCCCATAAAGTAATGGTCAACCAGTGGGCTTTTATGGGGAGGGGGGCAAGTCTCCCGTGCCGTGTGACATCATTAACATCTGCAGTAGCACAGGGGACTCCCCGCCGCGTCGGCTCGTCTTTGAGCCCGCGGGGGTGTGTAGCATTAGAACGAAAAGTGCAAGAGAGTGGGCTCTTTCTCAAATCCGGTGACGGTGATGGTTTTAAGAGTTAGCGGTGGAGAGCTGTC
>DAHWJO010000112.1:0-11747 GCA_027344105.1 Sulfobacillus sp. | reverse complement strand
CTGACTGTCTAAGGAATAGGGGACGGTGGCGGCGGCGATGAGCGTAATGGCCCTGGCACGGTCCACCGGGGACGCCGCCAGGCCCTGCCAGGAGACGGTCTTTCCCTGGCGTCGGGCGGACCACCGCCTCTCGAGCGGACCCGGACCGGGAACACTGTGCACATCGGCTTCGAGCACCAGTCCAAGACCGGGGTAAGCCCCGATGAGAGTCCTGGCGGGGTGGACCAGAAGGTGCCGGCCGTCCCCGGCCGGGAAGCTTCCGCAGTATCCTAGAAACCGCGCCATGGCAGGGTTGTCTGGGCTTTGCAGCAGCAAGTCGGGCGTCTTGGCCGCAAAGATCCTGCCCTCCTGGATGACCGTCACCGTGTCGCTGAACTGCAGGGCTTCGGACAGCTGGTGCGTGGAAAACACAATCCACGGCGCGGGCCGCGCGCGCCCGAGCCACTGCATGATGCGCCGGCGCTGATTCTGGTCAACTTGCGACAGCGATTCATCAAGCAGCAGCACCGCCTGCTCAGCTGCCAAGGCCCGCGCCAGCGCGACCTGCTGCTGCTGGCCTCCTGACAGTTCTTTGGGAAATCTGGACAGCAGGGCGCTCACATCAAGGACTGGGGGAGCCGCCGAGCTTTTTCCTGGCTGAATCCAGGCAATTTGGGAGGCAATGGTCTTGAACGGCACCAAACTGGGATGCTGGGGCACATAAGCGACAGGCCTCCGGTATGGGGGCAGGGGCTTTGCCGCGGTCGCCTGCCAGCGGCTCCCGTCCAGAGTGACGGCGGGCCCGGGCTCGCCTAATCCCGCCAGATGCCGCAGCAAAGTGGTCTTCCCGCTGCCGGAAGGGCCCATCAGGGCGTGGACTCCCCGGGGCCAGTCCACTTCTCCCTCAAGGAATCCCCCAGGGCCGAAATGGGCATGGAGGCTCATGGCGTGCGCCCCTGCCGCCATGTCAGAAGACCCGGCAGCGGCAGGCCGATCAGGACCAGCCACAGCGCCAGAGACAGCGCCTGGGGCAGTCCGGTCTCCTCAATCGTTATCCAAATCTGCACAGGCAGCGCGGTAGGGTGGTAGGCGACCACCACGGGCGCCCCGAAGGCTCCCACAATCCGGGCCCAGGCCATGGCCGTGGCCGTAATCAGCCCCGGCCGCGAGGCCGGCCACAAGACAAATCGAAAAGTCTGCCAGGGAGTCTTGTGGAGCGCCCAGGCATCTTCTTCCCAAGCCCGGGGAATTGCGCTGATGGCGCTCCAGGCCGTGAGCACAAAATAAGGCATGGCTTCGTAGATTTCGGCGAGTACCAGAGCAAAGAAGCTATTGGAGGCGGCATGCACGCTGTTGAGCCACTGCCCCGCCCAGGTCGCCGGGGCCAGCACATAGGCCAGAACCAGTCCCAGAACCAGCGGCGGCATGAGCAGGGCCAGCACCAGGATCACCCCGGCCGCCCGCCTCACCGCTGGCGACGGCACATAGCGGAGCCAGTAGGCGGCAGGCAGGCCCAATGCGAAAATCACCAGCATGGACACCGCCCCGGACAGGGCGGTCACCTCTAGGGAGCGCAAGGCCCCCGGCGATCGCAAGGCGGAAGGGAAGTGCCTGGCCCCCTCGGTGAGCAAGATTAGCACAGGGAGCGCCGCCATGATCAATGTCAGGATGGTTATCAGCCCGCCTGCACGCCTAAGCATGAGCCAGAGCGTGCTGCAAGGGGCTCGGCATGTTCTTGGCCGCGCCCAGAACTTTGGGTGCAAACACCTGGTAGCCAGCCTTTTGGAAGGCTGCCTGGCCTTTTGGGGAAATGAGGAAGTTAATGAATGCCACGGCGTTTTTTTCTCCTTGGCGGCCGAGCGCGGTAACATCGACCGTCAAAGGAGTGCCTGTGACAACGCTGCCGCTGGACAAAGTGAGGTGGGCCGACTGGTAAACCCCGGCCTCAGCGGGACTGGCAAAATTCAGGGAGGCGGGCAGGGGGATGTAGTCCAGATGCCGTTCCTGGGCCTCCGACAAAAACGCGCTGGAGGCATCCAGCCCTCCGGTCTGCAGCAGAGACAAAACCCCCTCTTCCGTGTAAATTTCGGGCCCGCTGGTCAGGGGACCCAATATGCGGGACACAGTCCTTGCAGGCAGGTGATATTGTTTTTGGGCCAGTTCGACCATCATTACAAAGGCCTGTCCCTGGGGATCCGTATTGGGGTTGGTGCGTCCCAGCTTGAATCCTGGCTGGGCCATAATCTGAAAGACATCTTGCACAGGCTTGCGGCCTTGGCGAATGAGATTCAGCTGGGCCGCGTAGCGCGAATGGGGGCTGAAGGCGATGACCAGGGGACTTGCCGCGATCTCCAGCGCCCACGACGTCTGGCGGGGCTCGAGGATTTTAATGGGGGCGTAGCCGATGCTTTCAAACACATTGGCCGGAATGCTGCCCGCCGCGATTTCGTGGGCAATGCCGAATGACCCCCCACCCTGTCCCTGATAGGGAATTCCTGTGTCACGGTGAAACGCCGGGCCAATAACCTGGTTGTTCAGCAGCTCCAGAGAGCCTGCATAGGCCACGTGAACCGGTGCAGCGGGAGGAGCCTGGGCTGACTGTCCGCAGCCTCCCAAGAGTCCTGCAAGAATAATCGAAGCCATAATGGACGGCAGCCCGTAGCGCATAATCCACTCTCCTATGTCATTATTTCTTAACATGATATGTTATTATACCGTAACATATAGAGAAAAAATGGACGGTTTCCCGTCCATTTTTTAATTGCTACGATAGAGTCCGGATTTTACCGGCTAGTGCGCCCAGCCATGCTCTGCTCGGCCATTTCAATCATCTTGCGCACCATGTGGCCGCCTACCGCGCCGCATTGGCGCGCGGGCACTTCACCCCAGTAGCCGTCGTCGACACCCTGCACGCCCAATTCATGAGCGACTTCGTACTTGAACTGGTCAAGGGCTTTCTGCGCTCCCTGGACCATAGCCCGGTTGCCTGTGTTGCTTCCTCGTGCCATCTGTTTTCACCTCCTTGTTTGTGTGGTGAGGTTAGTATGACTCCCTACGGGCTTTTTACTCCGGTAACCTTTGGCAACTCACTTGTGAATCTTTTCAATCCCCGAGAAAACCTCATGGCATGATCATCTCAGCGCACAGGGGCGCGGGATCTTTTCGCAGGCGCCCTGTGGGCGCGCTCGGGGCTGGGGTTGCCCCCGCCCCCTCCCCTCATGTTTTTGGGCAGCATCAGTTTCTCATTGATGAAAAACCACGACAGCACGGCTGTGATGGCGGCCAGCAGGGCGGCTCCCCAAAACGTCAGGTAGCGGTGGGTCATGGCCATCGCAAAAATCGGGGGTCCCATGGCCACCCCGAAAAATCTGACGCTGCCATACAGGCTGGTTACCACCCCGCGTTCTTTGGAGGTGGTCGCACTGGTCACCAGGGTGTTGATGGAGGGCAGCACGCTGCCTGTTCCAATCCCCTGAAAGACGAGCACGCCAATGGCCAGATAGGGGTTGGTGGTGGCAAAAAATGGCTCAACCACCATAGCGGCGGCAATGAGGCCCATCCCGATGACCACGATGGGCCGCGACCACTGTGCCAGCCTTTTCTGGAGCAGGGTGCCGGAGACATACGACATCACCGCCGAGGCCAGCACAGGTATGGCAATGATGAGCCCGCGGGTGAACTCGCCGTAGCCGAAATTCTTTTCCAAAATATCCGCCAGATAGCTCAGCACGCCAAAGAGCACGAACAAGACCACAGCCCCACCCAAAAATGTGGTGAGGATGGACGCGGACTTGGTTTTGAAGGTGGTGGCCAGCCCGTGCCAATATTCTCCCATGCCGCCCGCAGCGGTCTGGTTCTTCGGCTCGCGGATCAAGAACCAGATGCCGGCCGCTATCGGAAACGATAGCAGTCCGTACACGAAAAAAGGCGCAAACCAGATGATCAGGGCCAGAGCAGACCCGGCAATAGGGGAAATCACTTTGCCCAGCCCGTTGGCGGCCTCCAGGGTACCCAAGGCGGCGGCCCGCTTTTCAGACTGGAACATGTCGCCCGCCACTGCCATGGCGAGCTGGTAGGTGCCGCCAGCACCGATGCCCTGCAGCAGCCGGAACCCCATGATCCAGGCATACGGGTGGGGAAACACCCATGCCGAAATCCCGGCGCCCAGCCCGGCAATGCCGTATACCAAAAGCGCGGGAGTCATGATGACCCGGCGGCCTATGTGGTCCGACAGGGCTCCTGCGAAGGGGATGATGATTCCTGCCGGAATCGAGAAGATGGTGATCAAGAGGCCCACCTGAAACAGGGTCAGGTGCATGACCTTCATCATTTTCGGCAACACCGGAATGAGCATGGAGTTGCCGAGCACCATAATAAACGGGACTGTCGACAAGACCCAGAGTTTACCGTTATGGGACTTGAGGTCCTGCTGCTTCGACATTCCTTCACCATTACCGTGTTGAGCGCGCTTTATCATGCCGCTGCCTCCATTTCCTGCAAATCAATGCTGCATCTTTTAAGATGTCCTTTTTCGGGGCTGCGGATGACATCAAATTATTTGAATCACCTCCAGGTTTTGCCGTGAATATCGTGGCAGGGAACGGCACAACAAAATGGGAGGCCCGACACATGAGCAAACAGGATAAAGCGTGGTTTGACATCCTGGATTTTCCGCATCCGGACCGGACAGAAAAGCCGCGGCAGCGCGGCGTCACCATGGTGATCGATAAGGGCTTGGGTCTGACGGATACCAGAGACCTCATGGAATTGGCCAGCGATTATGTGGACCAGGTGAAATTGACATTTGGCACTTCCGCATTCTACAAAACACGGCTCTTGCGGCAAAAAATTGAGCTGGTCAAGTCCTATGGCGTCGACATCTTTCCCGGCGGCACTTTTTTGGAGCTGGCGCTCCTGCAGGGCCGCATTGTGGAATATTTCGACAGAGCCCGGGAACTGGGATTTACCGGGGTCGAGGTGTCTGACGGCACGATTGAACTGGATGAAGAGACCCGCTTCTCCACCATCCAGCTGGCCCGCGCCTATGGATTCGGGCTTGTCATCAGCGAGGTCGGCAAAAAAGATTCGCGCGATGCCGTCGGCGGACCGCCTCTCTGGCAGCAAGTCGCCCAGGACATCGATGCCGGCGCCGACACCGTGATTGTGGAAGGGCGGGAGAGCGGGGAGGGGGTCGTCATCTATGATGACAGCGGCAATGTTCTGGAAGAGGCGCTGCAGGAACTGGTGGCCCACATCGCCGACCCCAGCCGCGTGCTGTGGGAGGCGCCGCAGAAAAGCCAGCAGCAGGAACTGATCTTGCGTTTTGGCCCCAATGTCAACCTCGGCAATGTGCAGCCCCAGGATGTGCTGGCGCTCGAAGCCCTGCGGGTAGGATTGCGCGGAGACACCCTGCGCCATTACTATTTAACGGTAAGCCAAGTCAGTGCCCCCGCCAGCGGCCCCAAGCCGGTGCGGCCGCGCATTGAAGGAGGAGTCGCCTATCCGCTCGATTGATGTGATTTACAGGTGGCAGGATGACCTGCCGGATTTAACCCAGACAGCCGTTATAGTGATTGACACCCTGCGGGCCACGACGACGATTGCGGCCATTCTGGCCAATGGCGCCCGGGCGGTCCTGCCGGTGGGAGAGGTGGAAAGAGCCTACCGGCTGAAAGAACAGGACCCAGCCCTCATTCTGGGCGGGGAGCGTGACAACCGCCCGCTGCCAGGATTTGACGCAGGCAACTCTCCTTACGATTACCCCCCTGACGTGGTGAGAGGCCGCCGCGTGGTCCTGACGACCACCAACGGCACCCAGGCCGTGGAACGGGCACAAGGAGCCCGGTGGCAGGGCCTGGGCGCCCTGGTCAATGCCCGTGCGGCCGCAGCCGCACAGCAACACGGATCCGGGCAGGGTCTCATTGTCTGCGCCGGCACCCAGGGCCACGTATCCCTGGAAGATGTGCTGGCGGCTGGGGCCATTGCCTGGCACTGGCCCCAGGAAGCCTGCTCAGACCGCGCCCTCATCGCCCGCGCCCTGTTTGACAACTGGCGCGGGCGACTTTACGAAGGTGTGTCACAGTCTGGCCATGCGAGGACTCTCATTGACCAGGGAATCGGCGCTGATGTGCAGTTTGCGTCCCGCCTTGACATGTACAAGACGGCCGTGGTGCGCACGGCCGGAGGCTGGTTTGAAGAAGCCGCCCCGGAGTCCTGAGTCCTCGGGAAGCGCCACACACAAAGAGCTTACAGCCATGCAGTGGGAGACCGGCCGCCTAGCGGCCGGTCTTTTTTACGGGTTTGTCTCATAGATATTGCCGTCGGACAGGGGGCAAGAAAGACAGCAATGTTCACAACAGAGACGGTCGGGCTGATTATGCTGCTGCTGCTGGGAATGTGGGCGAGGTCCAATCTAATCGCGGCGGCGGCGGCCATTTTGCTGGTCATCCGGTTCACGCGCATGAATTTTCTCTATCCCATCCTCGAACGCCGCGGTGTGGAGATTGGACTCCTGTTCCTGACCATGGCCATGCTGATCCCCTTTGCCTTGGGCAAGGTCAATGTCAAAGAGGTCTTTCAAAGTTTCCTGACACTGCCAGGCCTGTTGGCGGTGCTTGGGGGAGCCATCGCCACCAATCTCAACGGGCGGGGCTTGCAGCTCTTGGCGGACAACAGTCACCTCATGTTCGGCTTAATCGTGGGGTCAATCCTCGGCATTGTGCTGTGGGGCGGCATTCCGGTAGGGCCGCTGATGGCCGCCGGCACGACTTACCTGATGCTTGAAATGGTGGGGTGGCTGAGCCACCTCATGAAATAGCAAACAGCCGCAGCGCCAGACGCGAGGAGGGGCAGCAATGACTGATGATTTGTATTTGAAGGGCATGGTCCTGATCCGGTTCCTTTCTGCCAGCATCGAGTTTACGGGGGCTTTTTTGATGTGGCGCTATCAGAGACTGGATACGGCCGTGCGGATCAATGGCCTGCTGGGTCTGGCCGGACCGATTATCCTGACCTCCACCATGCTTTTAGGGATTGCCGGGCTGGCCGCGACCAAGGTGCCGGTTGCTAAAATTGCCTGGATCGGGGCCGGAGTCGCCATGATCTTGTGGGGGACGACACGGTGAACTGGTTTGTCACCGTGTCGCTCCGCCGGGTTCTGCGGCACTGGAAATTTGGGGCGGCTGTCCTGCTTATGATGATTGGCGGGGGGGAGTGGCATGCCCTGCATGCGGCGTCCGCCCGGGGAGGGCGCAACCCGGAGATCACCTGGTACGTCCCCACCCAGCAAAAAGCGGTGGCCCTGACATTTGACGACGGACCCTGGAAGTCCTCGACCCCGGCGATCCTCCGGATTCTTGTGCAGCACCATGCCCTGGCGACGTTTTTCGTTATAGGCCAGCAGGTTTTGCGCGACCCGGCAATCATCCGCCAGGAAACCCGCGACCACATGGAGATCGGGAATCACACCTTCAGCCACATAAATTTGGCCCGGCACAGTTACCGTCAGGATCTGGAAGACATGGCGGAGGCCAGCCAGGCCATCACCCAGGCGGCGGGCCAGCCGCCTTCTTTGCTGCGGACACCGTACGGCACCTACAATCAAGACGTTCTGCGCGCGGCCAGGACACTGCACCTGCATGTGGTGATGTGGTCGTGGACGGAAGATACCCGGGACTGGTCGAATCCTGGAGTCGAGACGATTGTCACGCGGGTGGTCAGCCACATTCAGCCCGGCGATATTGTACTGTTTCACGACGGCGGGTCCGACCGCACCGAGACCATTCAAGCCCTGCCGATTATTTTGAGGGACTTGTCGCTGCGGGGCTACCGGTTTGTCACGGTGTCAGCGCTCATGAAGATGCATTGAGAGGAATGGCAATGGTATACTGGCAAGGACAGGCGCTGGTGGGCAATTATGTCATGCCAAGACAAGGGGGCGGGCCTTGGTGCGTATCGTGGGCGGGTGGGCTTCGGGCCTGCGTATTGAGGCGCCGGCAGGGACCGGCACGCGCCCGACGCAGGAGCGGGTGCGTGAGGCGGTGTTCAACAGCCTCATGGGAGTGCTCCAGGACGCCCGCGTCCTGGACCTGTACGCGGGGAGCGCGGCGATGGGGCTGGAAAGCGTGTCATGGGGAGCCTCCTTGTGCATTGCCGTAGAACCCAGCCGCAAGGCGCAGGCTGTTATCCGGGCCAATATTGCCCATGTCGGCATGGCGGACTGGGTTCAGCTGTGGCCCACCACGGCTGAGAGCGCTCTGGTCCGGCTCAAGTCGTCAGGAGAAAAGTTTGATGTGATTATTTGCGACCCTCCGTGGCGAGACGGGCTCAGCCAGGCGGTGCGCGAGAGTTTGCCTGAGGTGCTGGCCCCAATGGGCGTGGTGGTCGTGGAGCACCCGGCACACCAGGAACCGGGGGCGCTGCCTGGACTGGTGGTCTCGAAAGCGCGGAGCTACGGCGACACCGCCGTCAGCTACTGGGTCAGACCCTGATCAAAAAGGAGGGAGATCATGGCGAGGCTGGCCGTTTACCCGGGATCGTTCGACCCCATTCACGACGGCCACGTGGACGTTATTGAGCGCGCCGCAAAGCTGTTTGACACGCTCATTGTGGCGGTCTTCGTGAATGTGGGGAAAACTCCGCGGTTTTCTGCGGAGGAGCGTCTGTTTCTGGTCAGAGAGTCTACCAAGCATATCCCCAACATTATTGTCGAGCAAAGCGAAGATCTTCTGGTGCGCTATGCCCAAAAGCGGGGGGCGGAGGCTATTGTCCGCGGCTTGCGGGCGGTTTTGGACTTTGATTACGAATTCCAGATTGCTTTGATGAACAAGAAAATGGCTCCGGAGCTGGAAACAGTGTTTATCCTGACGGGGGAGAAGTATTCCTATCTCAGCTCCACTCTTGTCAAAGAGCTGGCGTCCTACCACGCCGACATCAGCACCTTGGTGCCTGCAGCGGTGGCCGTGGCCCTTCACGACAAATTCCATGGAAATAGAGGATCTGTATGACCAACGAGCCGATTGTTTCGGAACTGACCGTGCTTTTGGACCGCATGCAAACTTTGATCCACCAGTCCCGCAAATTGCCTTGGACCAGCCGGGTCCTCATTGATGAGGCGGAGCTGTCGACCCTGGTGGCGCAGATTCAGCATGTGCTGCCCGAAGAGATGAAGCAGGCGCGGTGGGTTGTGCAAGAGAGGGACCGCCTCCTGCAAAATGCCAGTGACGAGGCCCATGGCCTCGTGCAGGAAGCTCGGGAGCAGGCAGCGAAGATGGCTGAAGAATCCGAGGTGCTCCAGGAGGCGCGCCGCAAAGCCGACCAGATCGTTGAGCAGGCCCGGACGACGGCCCGGGAAATTCACCGCAGCGCCCGGGTCTATGCGGACGAAATACTAGCGGGACTGGTGACCGAACTAAATCACCTCAGCCAGAGTCTCGAAACCAACCGGGCGGAGCTGCGGGAGGAATGAGGCTGGACCTTGGGGGCGATCCTACCCGCAAGGGAGCGGGTCACAACGCCGCGCTGCCTTGAGACAGGGAAAGTTTGGGGCGGCGGGCATAAATTTTAGGGAGGTATCGAAGCCAGCAGAGAATGAATACGCGTGGGGTTGCGCTGGCCCTGTCTTCGGGAGGCGCCCGGGGAATGGCGCATATAGGTGTGCTCAAAGCGCTTGAAAAACACCGCATTCCCATTGTGGCGATTGCGGGGTCCAGTATGGGAGGCGTGGTCGGGGCCCTTTACAGCACCGGCTACTCCGGGGAAATGATCCACGAGATTGCCCGGAGCATCAAGCGCAGCCACTGGATGGACTTTTCCCTGTCTAAAATGGGGTTGCTGGCGGGCAAAAAGCTGGAGGGGCTCATTGAACTCTACACGCAGGGGAAGACTTTTGCGGACTGCAGCCCCCCGCTGAAACTGGTGGCCACCGATATTGAAAGCGGCAGTGAGGTGGTGATGGGTTCGGGGCCTTTAGCACACGCCGTGCGCGCGACAGCGGCCATCCCGGGAATGTTCAGCCCGGTGGTCCTGGAGGGCAGGACTCTGGTTGACGGCGGCATCATCAACCGGGTGCCGGTGAGCGTGCTCACGGGGATGCCCGGATCGCTGACGGTGGCGGTGGATGTGGGCGTGACGCTGACTCCCAAGGTCCACTCCCTGTTCGATGTGCTGTTCCAGTCGTTTGACATTATGGCCCGTGAACTCCGCGGCTACCTTCCGGTGCGGGCTGACGTGGTCATCGAGCCGCAGATAGAGTTCAGCCGCGGGGGCCATGCCTACCATGTGGATGCGATTGTCAAGGCCGGCGAGGACGCTTGCGAGGCGGCCATGCCCCGCATTATGCAGCTTTTAGGGGAAGAATGAGGAGGGGTTCAATGAAGGGCGGGAAAAAAACCCTGAAATGGGTGATCTGGGCAGCGGCTGCCCTGGTTGTTGCGGCCGGGGTGCTGTGGTTTGTGCCGACTCCGTATCTGGTGATCACCCCTGGCGTCACCGGCAATTTGGGCCAGATGGTCAAGGTTCGCAATGGCCGCACCCCGCCTTCCAAAGGCCAGCTGCTGATGGTAGCCGTCGGGTTGAGTCAGGTCAATGAGCTGGAGTATCTTGGCGCCCGGGTCGACCCCAACGTTGAGCTGCTTAAAGCCAGCTACGCCATGGGCGGGCTCAATATGAACCAGTACATCCAATACAACACGAGCCTGATGACCAACAGCCAGCTGACCGCGGAAGTGGCGGGGGAGCGGCTGGCCGGACTCCATGCCTACGTGAAGACGGTGCCGGGCGCCCTGGTCATCGGCGTGCTCAAGAAGGGCAATGCGGTCGGCAAGATTCAGCCAGGAGACCTGATCACCAAAATTGGCCCCTATCCCGTCACCAGCCCGGGAGTGGTCCACGGCATCATGACCAAGCACTTTACCTTTGGAGAAATTGTGCCGTTCACCGTCGTGCGCAAACACCAGACGGTGGTGGTGCCCATCCGCACCACCCACGTCGCCCACGACTCGGCGCCGGGCATCGGGGTGATGATTTCCTCCCTGCAAGAGCCGGTGATTCCCCGCTCCGTGAGCATCAACAGCGAGGGAATTGGGGGCCCGAGCGCTGGCATGATGTTTTCTCTGGAAATTTATTCGCAGGTGACAGGCAAAGACCTGGCGCGCGGACGCATTGTGGCGGGAACGGGAGAGATCACCCCGACCGGACAGGTGCAGCCCATTGGCGGTGTGGCCCAGAAAGTGATTACCGTGCACCGCTCGGGCGCGACAGTGTTCCTGTGCCCGAAGGCCAACTATCCCAAAGCGCTGGCGATGGCCCGGCGCAAGGGCTACGACATGAAGATCTACCCGGTCGCCACGCTCAGCCAGGCTTTGCACGACCTCACCCAATCCGCCACATAAAGACTGGGAATTTGACCACACTACGGGGGATATCAATCTCTTAGGGAGGGTCAGCCGTGGGGACACAGGGTTCAGGCACATCATCAGGTCAGAATAGCAGCCAGTCGCTCAGAGAGATAATCCGGCAGGAAATGCAGCGCATGCAAGGGGGCTCCCCGTCCCAGTCCGGGTCATCCGCTGGGCAGCAGTCGCAAGAATCCGGAGGCCTCGAGCAAATTCGGTCGATGATTCAAGCGGAAATGGCGAAAACCGGAGGAGGCCAGCAAAATTCCGGCCAGTCCTCCGGTTCGGGCAACCAAGCGGGATCTTCCGCGCAGTCGCAGCAATCGGCATCTGGCAATTCCGGCGGCAAGGGGTCTGCCAGCGCTTCCCAAGTGG
>DAHWJO010000111.1:0-11791 GCA_027344105.1 Sulfobacillus sp. | reverse complement strand
GGACCATAGAGCCGCCGGGGTATCTGTTGAAGGATGGGTACCGCCGGTATCTGATTGCCCAGCAGCTGGGATGGGAACAGGTGCCGGTTAAAATGGTGGGTGAGACCCCTGCCGTCTCCGGCTCAAAATGACTGAACCACGATGATAGGGTGTTCTCCGCACAAGCGGCGGTGCAGGCCGCCAATAGGAAGGAATCACTCTAAGCAAGGACGAGGCCACCGCGTGAAAAAGATTCAGGGGAATAGAAGGAGCGAGCAGGAGTTGCTGAGCCGTCTGGCGAATCTTTCTAGTAAATGTCACTGATGATGGAAAGGACAGGGTAATCAATGGATGCCGAACTCAAAGCCTATCTCGATGCCATGCGGCAGGACTTAATGGCGCACACTGACCGGGTGAATCGGGAGACCCGGCAAGATTTGTCGGAACAAATTGCGGAGTCGCGGCAGCATGCCGAAGACTTGAACAAGGAAACCCGCCAGGACTTGACGGCCCATACCGAGCAACTGAATCGAGAGACACGGCAGCACGCCGAGCAATTGAATCAGGAAACCCGCGTCTTGCTAGAGGACATGCGTCATGACCTGCAAGGCGTCGCGGAGGGCGTAGCTACCGTGCGTGAGCAACTGGGACGCATTCTCACCGACCACGAAGAGCGGATTACCCGGCTGGAACGACGGGTGCCGTAAACGATACCGAAAGGCCCAAAAGAGCCGTATGCCGTGGAACCCCGGAAACTTCCCTCGGGCCGTGGGAAAGGCCGTGTCGTGCGCTATGAATCCCGCTGCGTGCGCAGGACAGAGACTCTGCCCGCAGGTGGCAGGATTAGTCGATTGGCCGGTACAAGGCATCAAGCAAGCACACTTTCCCGCTTGGCCCGTCGTGTCCTGATAGTGAACATGGAAGCCGCTAGGGCTGGGAATCACCGCTATGACGGTGACGGCGGTGTACGTGCCGTGATCTTGCCGCACAACGTATGGCCGACGCAGGCGTCCTGACGACGGGCTTTTTGTCGCATAGCAAGGCCTCCTGGGCGATGGTGGTACCTTCATCATAGCGGAAATGGCGAAAAAAAGACAAGTCGACAAATCTCTGTATCTTGAGTTTGAAGAATTTCGTAAGATTCGACACGGTTTTTGGGATGACAAACAGAAGGTCCGAGTGGCATGATATGGGTAGCGAATCCCTCAAATTACCACTCGGAGTGTCTCCTATTATTGCACCCTTAAAATCGTGATGCAAGACCCTCCGAGCACCAAGGAGGAATAGGGAGATGGAAGTTTGGATGACGTTGTTGGTGAGTTTATTTTCGTCAGCGGTGACCGCTCCCGGGTTTGCGCAGTTAACACACGATTTTAGTGCGTGGATCCGGTATCCGGGTCGGCATACGTGGACGCATTTGTGGCGGATCATGCCAGAGTCCTCCCGCTATGCGAGTGTTGTCGGATGGGTTCGAAAGGGACGCTGGGATCCTCTACGATTGTGGGAAAGGTGGGTCCGGTGGGCCGATGCCCACCTATTCCCCGCAGGGGACTTGCTCGGCGCGGCGGATGATACCCTATGGCATAAAACGGGTCGGCATGTGGCGCATGCGGGGTATTGGCGCGACGCGGTGCGGTCCACGGAGACGCAAGTGGTGAAAGCCTGGGGACTCAATGTCGTGCTCTTGGCGGTAATTTGGAGCCCGCCCTGGGGTGGGCATCCTATCGCGTTACCCATCAATCTCCGGCTTCATCGCAAAGGCGGCCCCACGCCCGTGGAATTGGTGACCACCATGATTTACGAGGTGGCGACATGGCTACCCCAACGGCGGTGGACCTGGGTCGTGGATAGCGGGTACACGGCATTGGCGGGATCGGTGTTACCCAAGGGACACGTGATCCAGTCTCGCCTGCGGAAAAACACCGTGGTTTACGATCTACCTCCAGAACGGCGGAAGGGGCAACGAGGGCGTCCGCCTGTCCATGGGAAAAGATTGCCGCCTTTGGCGAAGATCGCGGCAGCATTACCCATCGTGCAGTGGAAGACAATATCCGTGGGGATCGGAGGGAAGTCCCAAGAGCGACAAGTGGCGACGCTGCCGGTCAGTTGGTATCCGCATCATGTGGCACGCCAAATTCTGTTGGTTTTCGTGAGAGATTGCGCTGATCCAGACGCCGTGACCGTGTTCTTTACCACCGATCTGACTCGGACGGGTCCAGAACTGGTCCGCACCTATGTGCTGCGCTGGCCGATCGAGGTCATCTTCCACGATGTGAAGCAATATTTAGGAGGGGAAGACCCCCAGTCCTGGGTGGATCCGGCACCGGATCGCAACGTCGCGCTAGGGTTTCTGACCTATACACTCGTGTGGACCTGGATCGGACAAGCCCTATCCCGTGACCCTGCGGGTCACCACGGCCCGCTGAGCTTTCTAGAGGCCGTGGCCATCTTACGAACGGTCCTCTGGACGGGGGAATATTTTCCACAAGGCCCCGATGGGGCCTTTGCCGATAAAATTCTGGGTAATCTGCAGCGCATCTTAGCGCATGCTAGTTAGAGCCGTGTCGAATTTTGCGTAAAACGCCAAACTTGAGCTGTATACTATATTGGATAAGTCTGACTAAAGCCCCGAGATGTTCATGCGATCCCAGGAACCCAGTCCCTGTCAAGCGGACAACCTTCGTTGACTACTGAGCTTCATCACCACGCCATACCGTTTATGGCTCCCATCTTGTCCGTGAACACTCTCCCCGAATAGGGCCAGGAACCAGGATGGAGGCATCGCATGGCGACCTTCCATAGCGGACGATGTCTGGCACTGGCTGTTTTCTCACTCAGTGAGTCGTCGTTAACACCATCATTGACATCTCGGGGTTTTAGTTAAATTTACCCACCATGAAAATCACAACAATGGAATTATACCATCGTGCCGCAGCCGCAGGATGAATCACAATGACGACTCGTATGTTAACATTTTCCGGATCCTAAGCCGACGACGCCTTGCGATTCCCCCGCGTCTTGCTGGGCTTCCCGCGTCCATCGTCGAACCAAACTGGGACTCAACTGATGCCAGCGGGCCACGATCGTCGCATTGTGGGTGTCCTGCACTTCTTGCAGGACGTGCTGTTAAAATTGTGGCGAATACTTTGGACGACTCATGACAACCCCCCTGGATTTAACATTTCCTACCCTTTCAAAATAAGGCCTCTTGTTTCATGGTTTATTAGGGGGTTTAAAAGCGACGTGTCCTTTGGCTTTGAACTGCACACCATTCGCGGGTGCCAGAAGATGCCAAGGCGCAGTGGATTAGCGCTCATCGTGATGCTCGCCATGGCGGTCGGGCGCATCCGGCAGCAACATCCCGAACGCATGCGGAGTTTAGTCCGCAGCGCCTCGGCGCTGATGAGCTGCTCGCTGGGCCCATCCTCCCCGATTTCCCACTCTCGACGAGAGTGGGTCTTGGTGTACCCGGAAAGCGTCATGCGTCGCAGAACAGTACAACCAACCTCCTGCAAAAAGAACCGACAGCCGACAAAATCGAGTATGAAATCCTCACATAGGTTATCGACAGGACGAAAAAGAACCACAGCGCAAACAGCTCTAACCAAACCTCCGTAGACAGACCAGAGCAAAATCTTGTATTATAAATTACGTATACCAAGTTCTTCGCTGTCACTCTTTCCGAAATTCAGCGATGGAGTTGCACAGATTACGATTTTTTCGCATGGAACCGCCACTGCGGCGGACATCATTAGTGACTACTAGCCGCCGGATTGGTAAACAGTCTGCAAAATCGTTGAGTGAGGATCGCCGAGCATTCTATATCACCATTTCGTAGTGGAAAGGAGTTTGCTATATCACAACGCAAACGGGAAATTGGATTGTCGAAGGCTTGTTCCTCTTGGTATTTGTTGCAGGCTTATTGTGGCCGCGGGGCCATCATTAACACCTGTAACCGATAATTTAAGCGTTACTGAAGCATTTCTGTCTTAGAATATAAACTTCCCGGATTGAAAGAACTTACATAAGTCACGCATATGCATTCTGCGATAAGGCAAGCCCAGTCCGTGAGTGGCGCCAAGCCTGCGTGCTACTCAAATTTACCATGGGGCTTCACTATTAAACGGAATTGACAGTATTTGTACTGAACCATACCACGATTCGAGGAGGGAATAACGATAGCAAACTGGACAACCGCGTCGCGCAAGGCGCTGACAGAAGTGATGTCGTTAGACACATGGCTGCCGGAGAAGATGCCAGAGTATGCGCAGGGATTTATGTACATGCTGGGATCCCTAACGGCTTCAAGTTTTGTGGCGCTTGTTATTTCAGGTGTCATATTGGCTGCCAACGGGCCGGCCAGCTGGTCTTATAACGGGGCCGACCGATTTGCGGCCGCCGTCCATTTCTGGTCGGTGCAAGCCTTCTTCTTCTTTATGATGCTGCATCTGTGGCGGGTCTTCTTTACCGGAGCATGGCGAGGCGGCCGCAAGGAAACGTGGCTACTGGGCGCTCTTGCCTTCTTGGTGGCGATCCCCACCGCCTTTACCGGCTTTCTGATTAACGGAGATTTCTACTCCCAGTGGAACGCGGTGCAGGCCAAGGACGGACTGAATGCGCTGGGCCTGGGTTGGGTGAACTTACCCAATGCCGGGCAGATGTTCGGCATGCATGTAGTGGTCCTGCCGCTGACGCTGAGCGTACTGATCTTTGGGCATATTGCACGTGTGCGCCTCAAGGGCGTGGTGCCCCCCTATCCGCAGAAAGATCAGCGCACCGGAAATATGCAGTCCAATAAAAAGGAGGTGCAGTAATATGGTGGCGCACAGCCAAGATGACATGGCGCATAATTACCGGTACGTGCCGGAAGATTTCGTGAAGCACCTGATGGGAACTTTAGGCATTGTCACCGTGCTGGTATTGGTGCTCGCGGCGCTGTTTGGAGTGCCGGAAGAACCTCCGCTGACAATTCAGAAAGATGCTCTGGCTAATCCCATTGCTTTCGAGGTGATGACGACCCACGATATCAATGGGCAAGGCCAAATGGCCAACTATGGCCCGCCCTATAACCACGGCACCGGCAATCTCGAATTTATCTTTCAGAAATGGATGGGGATCCTCTATCCACTGAATGCTCAGAAGGACTTCATCCTTAAACCGCTGCAGATGGCTGCAAAGGTAAATCCGGCGATTACCCCTGTCCTGGCGCGGTACGCGGCCGCCTCACCATCCCAGCAAGTGCTCTGGGCCAACAATTATGAGACGGCGCTCATCAAGGGGACTGTGAAGAATGGTGTGGTGGTGGTGCCACCGGGCCATTATGGCCCGGTGGCGGCGATGATGAACGACATGCTGAAAATGGGCGAGAGTGGTTTGATGTCAGGAGCTCTCACACGCAATCCGAGTGTAGTGACGCGGTTCAACAATATGAAGTATGTATTGTTCCTGGAAGGGGATCCCTTGCAGGACGCGGCAATTCCTTTTCGTCTGGGTGGTACTCAGTGGGGCATTATTCACTCTGCGGTGGCGGGCTATCCCGGCGCCTGGTGGATGACCGTTCCGACGTGGATTTACCAGTGGCCGTTCGTCGCCAATGCGCTCGCAAGTGATGCCATTGCGCTGAGTCTCGGCTTTGTGTTCTGGCTGGCGCTGGCGCTGACGCCGTGGATTCCCGGCTGGAACCGTATTCCCCACTACTTGGGCGTGTACAAACTGATATGGAAAGATTATTACGGGCGCCCCCATCCGCAAGATGAAGAGTCCTCCGGCCATTCGCATGGTCCCCTTTAACTTTGGTATTTATTGCGCATGATTTTGGGAAGTTTGCTGGGGATTTTAGGATTTGGTCGAATCAGTTTGGCCCTATTCCCTTTCAGACCCGGAGCGCTCGGGGTGGGGCTTGCGGAGATTATCCTCGGCACGCTCCTTGTCTTGGGCATCATAACCCCCGTCCGGGGCCGGCAGGAGACGCCGGACGAGCTTGCGGACCAGACGGAAAATACACCCCCAGAACATCCTCCTGAGGACAAAGGTGGAAATCCTCCGCTATCTTAGAACTCGTATAATTACAACCTACGCTTCGACGTTAAAATGGGACTTTATGCTACACACTAGCCAAGTTGGCATTCCCTTGTCATGCCATATTGGGTGGATATTGGGCTCGCGCATGGATCCCAATCCTGATACGGAGCGTGCCATGAATCACAATGACGACTCTTTGTTAAAATTTTACGACTCCTTAGTCAACTCTAAGATTTGTCGCCACGAAGGGACACCCAGGGAGACCGGGGTCCCCCAAAATACGGTAAAATAAGCCGACGGGCCGAGGCCAGGAAGCAGCCGGGCCGGTTCGGGACGTCGGCGGGACCAGGAGGACCAGAAATGGCACCGAAAGCCCCCAGAAAAGAGGCACAAATCGGCGCAAGGTGGTGGGTGAGAGATCCTGGCGACTGGCGGGCGATTGTGGTCGATCGCGTTGTGGACAGTGCCAAAGGCCCGACAGTCTATCATCATGATTTTTATACGCGGGAGAACCCGGGCGAATGTTTGTTGCGCGATGGTTATCGAGCGCGGCATGCCTAAAAGCCTGGCCCCACGGGAACCGCTCATGAAGGAGAGAACACGATGGCCGCAAAAATCACGCTGACCGGACGCCCCACGGGTCCGATTGTCGAAACCGCTCAGTATTTTCGCTTCGAGATGGAAGAAGGCGGATCGCCGGCGCCGCCCAAAGGCTTGCCGCAGGCCAGGGTGATGACCTTCTCCGTATGGGTAGCCAAGAAAGCGGGCAAAAAGCTCGGCTTCCCGCGTTTACCAGCCCAGCGCCTGCTGGTGCAAGGCGAGTTGGTGGCCGACAGGCCGCTCTCCGAATGCCCGGGGGAAATCGGCGTGATTGCCTTTAAGGTGGAGATGATCGTCCCCAAAGCGCAAGAAGACCCCCAGGAGGAGCAGGCGTCCATGCGGAAGCCAGACGAGGCGAAGCCTCTGGAGGTTCAGGCCCCGACAGCGACGAACGCGGAGGGGCGGACAAGCCCCGAGGCGAAGGGTTGGCCGGATTTGTCCCCGTATCCGGTCGTGCCCTTGTGCGCGATTCGCATTCCGAAGCGGCTTAAACGCTCCGTGCCGAATGCGCAACGGACCCAGCAGTTGCGCGAAGCCGTGTACGAGCACGGGCAGTTAGACGCGCCGATTGTGGTGCAGCGGGATGCAGAGGGGTATATTTTGCAAGATGGGTATCGACGCTACCTGGTCGCGCAGCAATTGGCATGGGAACAGGTGCCCATTAAAATGGTGGGAGACTGATCGCTGCAGTATAGGGCGTCGTTCACACCAGCGGTGGGACAGGCGGTCACTCGGAAGAAATCATGCTCAGCAACGACGAGGCCATCACGGAGCAGGAGTGGCTGAGCCGTCTGGCGAATCTTTCTAGTACACCTCATGGAAAGGGCACGGTGAACCATGGACGCCGAACTCAAAGCCTATCTGGATGCCATGCGGCAGGCATTGTCGGAACAAATTGCGGAGTCGCGGCAGCACGCCGAGCAGTTGAACCAAAGGACCCGGCAGCATGCCGAGCAGTTGAACCAAGAGACCCGGCAGCATGCCGAGCGGTTGAACCAAGAGACCCGGCAGCACGCCGAGCAGTTGAACCAAGAGACCCGGCGGCATGCCGAGCGGTTGAACCAAGAAACCCGCGTGCTGCTAGAGGGTGTGCGCCATGACCTGCAAGGCGTCGCGGAGGGCGTGACCACCGTGCGTGAGCAACTGGGACGCATTCTCACCGACCACGAAGAGCGGATTACCCGGCTGGAACGACGGGTGCCATAAGCGAAGCCGAAAGGCCCCAAAGATCCATATGCGGTGGAACCCCGGAAACTTCCCTCGGGCCGGTGGAAAGGCCGTGTCGCGCACCATGAACCACCCCGCCGCGGGCGCAGGACAGAGGCTCCGCCCGCAGGCGGCGGGAGCTCTTTGGCGAAATAGCGGAGTCATTCGATGGGGCGATACAAGGCATCGCGTAAGCATGTCCCTGCCTTCCCGTACACGTCCCGATAATGGGGTCTGGGGATCATGGGAACCAAAAACCGGAATACGAGGCGATTCCCCTGGAAACACGGTCATCCCCCGTCGTTAATTCGTGTGGAGGACATCTTTTTCGAGAAAAAATCTCTGAATCCGTACCACCAAGCTTTCCCGTCCAATTATTGAAACCGTTATGGGGCAACGATTTCGAGCTTATTCCGGTTTTTGGTGCGGTTGCTACACAAACCCCGCACCTCCTGCAGAAACCGTCGACCACCACGATGGAACACCCAGGGGGACCTGGATCCACCAGAATACGGTAAAATAGGAAGACAGGCCGACGCCAGGAAGCAGCCGCCGGGCCGATTCGGGAAGGCGACGGGACCAGACGGAACACGCGTGGCCCCCCAAGCGAGCATTGAGGATGCGGCAGTCGGCAAGGTTTTGTGGGTGAAAGCTCAGGGGGACTGGCGCACGGTCGTAGGGTGGCATCCCGTCCCCAAGGCCCGAAGAGCTCTTCTCCCGACTTCTCCGGTCGCGAGCTCGGCGCATGTGTGCTCCGCGAGGGCTATCCCAGCCCAGCCTGCCTGAGAACTGCATAGCCACGTCATGAGGAGGAGAGGATTGCGATGGGAGCCAAAATCACCCTGACCGGACGGCCCACCGGTCCAATTGTCGAAACGTCCCAGTATTTTCGATGGGAGATGGAAGAAGGCGGCTCTCCGGCTCCACCGAAAGGATTGCCCCCGGCCAGCGTGCTGACGTTTTCCGTCTTCGTGGCGAAGAAAGCCGGCAAAAAACTCGGATTCCCCCGGCAGCCTGATCGCCGACTGTTGGTGCAAGGAGAACTAGTCGCCGATTTGCCCCTCTCGGAGTGCCCGGGGGAAATCGGCGTCATTGCATTTAAGGTGGAGGAGCTCCTGGCGAAGGACGTCCTCGTGCCAGACCATCCGTCCACGGTGCCCGCGCCGCCGATCCGGCCCGAGGCCGCTCCACGCCCACCGTCTGCGGGGTCTGGGCCCGACCTGTCGCCCTATCCCATGGTGCCGTTAGAGGAGATTACCATCCCCGACGCGTTTCTGCGCACGTCGCCGAGTGCCTCACGGACGGCGGAATTGCAGACCCAGATCCGGGAGCAGGGCCAATTGGATGAACCCCTCGTGGTGGAACGGACCGTAGAGCCGCCGGGGTATCTGTTGAAGGATGGGTACCGCCGGTATCTGATTGCCCAGCAGTTCGGGTGGGTCTCCGTACCCGTGCGGATTGAAGCCGGCACGACGGCCGCCCCCGGCATGACCCGGGGGCGGTAAACGGAACAGCAGGGGGCGGAAACTCAGCGCTCGGGATATGTCGGGCGCTATAGGGAGGACAGGGGGATTCGACTGGGGCAATCCCGGGGAGCATGCGCTCTCCTTCAGACGACCAAATAACGGGAGGAGAAAGAACAGGAAGCCCACGGAATCTATGGCAAACGGGATACTGCCGATGGCGAATTCCCTGAGAGGATGACGCGTGGACAGCCTCCGCAGCGAGGCGAAGGCTGTCAGGGCCCGACGAGACGAGTGTGAGCGCCAGGCCCGACGGACGCCATCGAGTGTGGAATGCTGTGCGAGGTGATTGCGCCCTGTTCGGTTAGGGGGCTTTCAATGCTGCCACTTCGGCGCGAGACAATCCCGTGATGGTCATGACTTTTTCCACACTGTCGCCTGCTGACAGCAAAGCCTTCGCGATCAGACGCTGTGCTTCTTGCCGCCCTTCTTCGCGGCCCTCTTCGTGTTCATCTCGCAGCAATTCCTCCGCAATGGTGGACATTTTCCGCAACTCCTTTCACAGGCGGGTGCGTTCAGCACCCGTTAAGGTATACTGTCCGAGAATGATCATCGCACTGACCACGAGGTCCCGTTCGGCCATGCTGGGGACGGCGGACACCAACATCAGCACCGTGTCCAGCACACCGGTGCGGTGAGACCAGTGCATGTTCAGCGCGAGCGCCAACCGCAACCGATCGGGCGGTTCCCAGCGCCCGGCCGCGAGATGCGCTTGCACCGTGGTGAGCGCCTGGGTGCCATCAAGTTGGGACAAGAAGACATTTTCCACGTGATACTGCGCCGTGTCGGCATGATACAACACGACCGTGCGAATGTGCGTCGTATGGTGCTGGGCCAAGCGCACATCGTATTCCAAAAAGCGCTACAAGTTCGGTGCGCGCGTACTCTGGAATTCTAGGTGAAAGATGCGCCCGTCAGTCATCCGCCAGGCCACGTCCATCCCATCGTCGCGCCGGCAACTCGGTCGGCACCGGTTCCGTGAGTTCGACCCCGTCGACTCCGACCGCTTCTAACGCTCCGCCGGATAACGACCGGGTGAGCGCTTTCATCAACGCCAGATAAGCCAGGGAGGCCTCTTCGCATGCAGCACTGCGAACAAACCTCCTGTTGACAGTGCTCCGAACAGGCGGTAATTCTTCGGACTTCGCGAGAAATGTGGGGACATTTCCCGGCTACCTGACTGAACTTGGCATGGCTACAGTCTTTCTCTTCGAGTGTACGGGGATTGGGCCGAAGATACAAGGCGGGGCAATCAGAACCCCAAATCAGAACCCTGAATCCCCCCCCCCCCCCCCCAAACGTACACCGCAACGGTTAAGGTGTACAATAAGAAACGAATGTATTTTCCGCATTATAAGGAGGTCACAATCAATGAAGAAAACCCCCTGTCTTTCCTGTGCTACAAACGCCACCGAGTCCTGTCTGGCCTGTCAGCTTCAGCCTGAACACTATCTGGCGGTAAAAGATTTGTGGCTGGCCCAGCATCATGAACGTCTGCGGATCTCCGAGACCGTTCCCGTAGAATGGGCTATTATGGATACACCACATACCGTGGTAGCCCGTTGGAACGCCTCCGAGTCCCAGTGGCAATCCATGCATGAGCTAGGTAGCAAGACCCAGAGCACTTCCCATCTCCGGTTTCTGTGGCTCGAGATTACCACGCATTGTCCGCATCAGTGCCGGCACTGCTATATGGGAGATCGCCTCAATCAGGGTCATGCTGCCCTCCCGATGGTTCAAGCCGCTCTCGGGGACGCGCGAGCGTGGACTCCCGCCGAAATTGTGGTAACTGGAGGAGAGCCCACGATGCACCCCGAATTTGAGACGATTGTCCGCCAGAGTTTAGATGCCGCACCCCAAGTGAGAGTTTTAACCAATGGATGGACACAACGGGCAGAGGTTATCCAGATCTTAGCTCATCCCCGGGTGTCTGTGGAAATTCCGCTTTTGGGGACACAGGCCGTACACGATGACATGACTCAGACGCCTCGCTCCTACGCCCGTATTCACCGGAGTATCCGCCAATATGTTGATGCCGGCGTTCAGGTGACGTTGACGACGACCGTCACGCGACAAACTTTGCCGACCCTCCCGACCTTGCAAGATTTGGCCCACGAGCTGGGTATCGCTTTTGCCCCGACGTCTTTGAGTCCCCAAGGGCGGGCAGCCGACCACTGGGAGGACTTGCGGCTCCCGTCTTAAGCTGAGGAATCCCCGGTTTTTACTGGGAATGCGGCTCAATTGGGTCTGTCGTCTGGCTGGTGACGACGAATCGGCGGCCTCGCGTGAGGCTCGTGGCTATGCGGCCCGTCTGGGAGGCCTGGTGTTTGTGCTTAACTTAGATGCCGCAAAGCTGCTGGTATTGCCTGTCCTGAAATAGACGATTACAATGGCCGTACTGAGTGAGTTTACCCAGGGAAAGGAGAAAGGCCTGGGTTCGTGGATACTGTCGGTATCCCCCA
>DAHWJO010000110.1:0-11915 GCA_027344105.1 Sulfobacillus sp. | reverse complement strand
GGCCACGGCCGTGTGAGATGGAATGTTCGGCCATGGGGTTCAAAGCCGTTCCCACTTGACCATGGCCGCTTGTTCCCGGAAGGACAATAGACTCCCATCGCCGCATGGCTGCGGACTGCTCAATATGGCGCATCCCCATCTTTGCTCTTGAGCCCAGAATTCACCCACCTGAAAATTAAAGAACAGAGGACCCGAAGGAGTCCCTTGTCACTCCACAAAAATGGTCAAAATTCATCGTTTTGGACAACAGCAGCCCGTTTGTAAAGCATTTTAACCTATTATCCGTTTTTTTCTCGCGATAGCATACTTGGCCATTGACACACGGCCGCTTAGGAGCATATAGTGAGGGAGGAAAGAAGTTAATTGATATCCTCGTTAGGCGAGGCGTCTGCATCAACACAGGCCACTGCTCCGAACCGTCTAAAGACGCTAAGGAGTAGACCAGAAGTTGCCGGATTAAGGCTTCTTCCAAAGTGGCTGAACTCTACCGAGTTCTCACGTGATGCAGTGCCGAAGCTCCACCAGGGGGATTGCGTAATTTTTTGGCGCGCCATCCTCTTGTTCAGGCAAAGAGGATATTTTTACGGAGAAGTTCCATTATAAGGAGGGAACGCGGGTGAATACAGACCCTGGAGGCCATAGAAGTCAGACCATTACAATCGATTCAGTGAACGCGCTGTGCTCTCCCGAGTGCTCTCGTCTCCTACGTAATTTATTGCGTGCGTGACCTGCCCCGGGACAGCCGAGGGAGGGATATACCGTGAAAAAGACAATTTCTGCAGCAACCCCATTGGATGACAACCAGATTCGGGCCGAGGATCAGGCGCGTGTCGCGGCCCTGCGCGAATCCCGCGGCTGGACCAAGCGTCTGATGCTTTTAATGACCTTAATCGGCCCCGGCATTCTGGTGATGATTGCGGACAACGACGCAGGCGGTGTCATCACCTATGCCCAGACCGGTGCGACTTATGGCATTGGCTTTTTCATTCCAGCTCTCGTAATTGGCGGTTTTATTGCATACGTGGTGCAGGAGATGACTGTCCGGCTGGGAGCCGTCACCCACCGCGGCCATGCCGAAATGATCTGGGGACGTTATGGCGCCTTCTGGGGCTGGTTCTCCCTTATTGACCTGGTCGTGGCCAATGTTCTGACGCTGGTGACGGAATTTATCGGGATTACCGTAGGCATGTCGGTGTTCGGTGTCCCCCCGGTCTGGAGTGCGCTGGGCGGCATTATTGTCGACGCCATTATTCTCTTGGTCCTGCGCTACCGCACTTGGGAGCGCGTATCCTTGTGGATTGCCGCGGGAAACCTCATCTTTGTGCCGTTGGCCCTCATCTCCCACCCCCATTGGGGAGCGGTGGTGGGAGCGTTCCGGCACTGGCAGATTCCCGGAGGATTCACCGCCGCTTTCCTGTTTGTCGTCTTGGCCAACTTCGGCACCACAATCGCCCCCTGGATGCTGTTTTTCCAGCAGTCCTCCGTGGTCGACAAGGGGCTGACCGTCAAGGATGTGCGGCACGGACAGATTGACACCGCGCTGGGGACGCTGGCCATGGTGGTGGTAGCGCTGGCCATTGTGATTCTGACTGGCACCGTCGCTTTTGGACGCCCCGGCGCCGCAGGCTATGATATCCAGCAAATCATCCAGGTCATCGGCCAGCGTCTCGGGCCTACGGGACAGAGCCTTTTTGCCCTAGGCCTGGTCGAGGCAGGGACTATTGCCACGATAGCGCTGACGGCGAGTACATCTTGGGCTATGGGAGAGGCCTTCAACTGGCCCAAGAGCATCAACCTTCCCTTCCAGCAGGCTTGGCGTTTCTACATTCCTGGGCTGCTGAGCGCTTTTCTGGCCGCGGGCGTCGTATTGATTCCCAATACGCCACTAGGGTTTCTCAACCTGACGGTCCAGGTCATCGCCTCCATTTTCATGCCGGCGGCCATGCTCTTCCTGCTGCTGCTGTTAAATGACCCGGGGATTATGGGAGAGCACGTCAATCACCGGTGGCAGAACATCTCTGCCTTCACCATTGTCGGCTTGCTGGTAGTGCTCAATGGAATTTACGGGTTATCGGTGGTCTTTCCCAAGTGGTTTTAATCCAGCAAAAGGAGGTCGGTCCCCATGAAGTCGACACAAAAAAACCTGCAGGTGCTGCCCCCAGACGACAACGCACCGGTCAAGCTGACCAAGGTCGTCCCCAAGGGATGGATTCAAATAGCCTTCTGGGGACTGCGCTTGTACATTCTGATCATGGTGGTGCTAGTGGCCATCGGGTTCAGCCGGGGGATACACTGATGTCTTTTCCCCCCTCGTGACAAGGGACCGCCCCCGACTGGGCCGTGCGGTCCTTTGTCTGTTTTGCGGGTTTAAGGACGTGCTGCCACCCCTTTTTCTCCCGCGATTTCCTCAGCCGCGGGCACTGCCACTCCGGTCTGGCGGGCGCGCGCCAGAAACCGTTCCAGCCTCCGTTGCGCACTGCGTCCTCCCGCCCGGTGGGTTGGATCCGCCTTCAGCGCTTCCACCACCTGGTCCATGACCGCATCTGTATCGAACAGCTGGCCCATGACCGACTCCTGGACCTGCAATGCTTCCAGAGCCAGAGCCCGGACCAGCGCAAAGTGGTTCTTGGCCAGCTCGCCGGTGGTGCCTCCGGTGCGCAGGCTGGCAATGTTTGTCGCCCAGATATAAACATTTTTGACAATCAGCTGGGTCATGGCCTCATGGGCGTCTGGCGCCACTTCACAGGGTAGCGCCAGACAGTCCATCGCCGCCTTCACCGCTTCCTGCTGCGGGCCGTACACCACCGAAGGCCGCAGGGAAACAATCAGTTGGCCCGGCTTGCGTTCGAACCACACCACAAAAATGGTGGGATTGCGAATGCCCAGTGGTTCCCACTGGCTGGGCAGCAGCTCATTTTGCAGAAGCACAACCGAGGAAGAGTCCTTCCATTCGCCAGGAAGCCCTGCCAGAGCTCCCGCTAAGTCGTCCTCGCCGGTGGCGACGACAACCGGCGCCTGGCCTGTTCCGGCCGGAAAGGGGCGTCCGTGCAGCACCGGCGTCACGGTATAGCCGGCCATCAGCAGACCTTCCCCTAGAGTCCTCCCGATCTGTCCCAGTCCCACTATCACCGCATGAGGCGTCGTGTCCATTGCGCTTTCCCTTCCTCTCTCCAGTTCACACGGCCTTAATGCCGCTTCTTGTCTTCATACAGCCGCCTGTCCGCGACCGCATACAGCCCTTCCAGGTCTTCTCCGTCGACCCCCCACACGGCCCAGCCCGCACTGACACTCACATGGGGCACTTGGGCACTGACAATGTTCTGCAGCCTGGCAATGACGGCTGGCGCCTGGCTCTCCGAGGCATTCACCATCACCACAAATTCGTCCCCGCCCCACCGCCCGCAGACGTCGTGCGGTCTCAGCCCCGCGCTCAGGGCCTTGGCCACTTGCGCCAAAACCCGGTCGCCTTCAGGATGCCCATGCTCGTCATTGATGAATTTAAACCGGTTGACATCAAAGATGCCAAATACCCAGGCGGTGCCGCTAGGGCCGGGATTGCCCTGGACCATCAGCTGCATCTGGCGGTCCACTCCCCGCCGGTTATAAATCCCAGTCAGACCATCCCGCCACCCCGCCTCTTCCGCCGCACGCCGGAATCGCAGGAGCTCCATGACCAGAGACACCTGTCCCGCCACCATTCCCATGAGCTCGCCGTCATCAGCCTCGGCGGCCTCCGTTCTGCGCAGGACCATCATGCCCACCGGTTTGGGGCCCAGCGTCAAAAGCCACGACCCTCCGGATTTGACTCCCCACGATTCCCAGTTCTGGCGCACCGCAGGGGGCGCCTCACCGAGACCCACCCAGCGCCCGCTGACATGCTGGAGCGGCTCCGGGCTGCTCGCCAGCTGGACGTCGGCCTGTTCCTGCAAGACCTCTTCCTGGCCGGCCATGACGCCCCACGGGGTATAGATGCGGAAGTGCTCATCAGCCACTCCCTGCCACAGCCCCGTCTTCTGATACACGAAATACCCGCTGTCCACCCCAAAAGAAGTCTGAAGGACATGGCGGGCCCGGACAAACAGTTCCAAGCCCCGGTTCACCGAAGCCCAGTGCCGGGACTCTTGGATCAGAACCATCAATGATGAAGATGAGGGCGCATCGCCCACGCGGCTCATCCCCTTTACCGGTAATCTCTGGCCAGCATGTCTTTCATCGCCATCGTCTGTTCATATCCCCGGCGGATAATCTGAGGTATGCGGGCCATATCCGCACGGTGGTCCATCTCCAGCCGCACCATCACGTAAGGAATTGTCACGGTGTTTTTCTTCAGCACGGTCATGTGGTGAATGGTCACCGCCAGACTCTCGGTGAGCACCTGCAGCAAGTGGGGCCGGGGGCTGGGAACCTGCCACCTGGCCGGCTCGTCAATCCACAGCCCCATGGCGCTCGTAGCCCCTGCGGCCTGAGCCACGTCCAAGGGAAAGTCATCGGTCATCCCGCCGTCCACCAAAATCATATTCGCCACGCGCTCTGGAGGAAAAAATCCGGGAATGGCGGACGAAGCCCGCGCCGCGGGAAAAATCTCCTGGTGTGTCCCGTCCACCCACAACACATGGGGCAAGCGGTAAAAAGCCGGGGGAATCCGGGACCCAAACACCACACTCATCCGGTGCGTCAGAGAAGTGGTCACCACAAACAGGGGAAGGCGTGTATCCGCGAATGTCTGGTGGCCAAAATGTGTGAAAAGTTTGCTCCAGAATGGTTCGGGATCCAAAATCGACTCGGCCAGAGTGTGGCGGGTCAGAAGGTCCCGGCCCATCCGGCGCCAGTTCCAGACCATATCCCGGCGCCTGACCGACAGCCCGATATCCCGCAGGTCCCGGGGTGAGAGCCCCAGGGCGTACAGAGCCCCAATCAATGCGCCTGACGAGGTCCCCACCACGATATCCGGTGCCATATTCATCTCTTCCAGCGCTTCCAGAATGCCGATCGCGGCCACGCCCAAAATCCCTCCGCCGCCCAGAACCAGCGCCCGCATGGCCATGCCTCCTTCTTAAACCTCGCTACAGCCGGGCCCCGGAACCAGCGCCTGGAAATTTAGATTGGCGTCAGGGCTGGGCCGGGCGGCAGGACTCAATCCACGGCCCCAGCTTTTGCACCAGAGCCGAATTAGCCCATAGCGGGCTGACTCCTTGCGTCCTGGCCGCCCGAAACTGTTCTTGGGCGACATGGGGTCCATATCCAGCCACATGGGACACTCCTTGCAGGCACTCCCCGAGGGCCGGATCCCACAAAGGCAGTTCCACCAAAGCCATATCGGGAACCGGTCCCTGGTAAACAGCGCGGCACAGGGCCTGGACATCGGTGAATGTCACCACCGGCTCGTTCACACTGCGGGCCACCCGCATGACCGTATCGGCAAAAAATAAGTCAGAGACCAAGGCATAGATCACGTCATGACACCTCCTCAGGAGAGCTCGCGCCCACTCCCCGCTGTTTGCAGTAGGGGGCGATCGCACACCGGCCGCACTGCGGGCTGCGGGCGGTGCAGACCTGGCGCCCATGCAGAATCAGCCAGTGGTGAGCCCGGCTCCAACTAGCCTGGGGCAACACCCGCATCAGGTCGTCCTCCGTGCCCCGCACATCTTTGGCCTCGGACCAGCCAATGCGGTGGGCCAGCCGGAACACATGGGTGTCGACCGCAATCGCATCGAAGCCAAAACAGTTGGACAGTACCACATTCGCCGTTTTGCGGCCAACGCCTGGCAACATCATCAAGGCGTCCCGTTCCGCAGGCACCACCCCCCCAAACTGGGTGTGGATGATTTCTGCGGCCGCCTTCAGATTGCGGGCCTTGGTGTGGTACAGTCCGCAATCTTTGATAAGGTCCTCAATCTCCTCCACCGGCAGCGCTGCCAGCTCCCGGGGCCCCCTACAGCGGGAAAAGATGCGGGGGGTAATCATATTGACGCGGCGGTCGGTGCACTGCGCGGACAAAATGGTCGCGACCAGCAGCTGCCAGGGCCCATCATGCGCCAATTCGGTGACCGGATGGGGATACAGCGCTTCCAGCAGCCCCAAAATTTCTGGCACCCCGTCTTCATTCACCGGATAGCCGCCCAACCAGGTCCTTGACCTGGGCCACATGTCCTGCCACCTTGACCTTTCGGAACACGTACCGGATGATGCCCTGCGCATCAATAATAAAGGTGGACCGCTCAATCCCGTAGGAAACCTTGCCGTACAGATTCTTCTGTTTGTATACGCCGTATTCTTTAGCGGTTTCCGCCTCGGGATCCGAGAGCAGGTTGAAGGGCAGCTGGTATTTGGCCGTAAACTTCTCATGGCTGGCCACAGAGTCGGTGCTGACCCCCAGCACCACACCGTGAACCGTGGCGAAGTCCTGAATCGCATCGCGGAAGTCGCATGCCTCGGTAGTGCAGCCGGGCGTATTGTCGCGGGGATAAAAATACAGCACCACCACCTGCCCCAGCAAATCCAGCAAGTGAACAGTCCCGTTCGTCCCTTCCCGCGTAAAATCCGGGGCCGCCTGTCCCACCATGCTGTCTTGGGTCCACGTCTGGGTTTTCACAGTCATTAAGACATCCACTCCTTCACTAGTCTCAGCCGTTCTTAATCGAGGGGCACCCGGTAAATATCCCGCGGGATCTTGGAAAGAATTTCGGCCCCGCCAGCCCCCGCAATCACAACCTCTTCGAGCCGGACTCCGAAACGCTTGGGGAGATAAATCCCCGGTTCAATCGAAAAGGCAGCGCGCAGCGGAATAGTGGCGGGGTTGCCTTCCATGATAGACGGGGGTTCATGCACGGACAAGCCGATGCCGTGCCCGGTCCGGTGCACAAAGTATGTTCCGTAGCCAGCTTCCTCAATCACGCGGCGGGCCGCATGGTCGATGACCTGAGCTTCCTGCCCGGCCCGCGCCTGGGCCTGGGCAGCCTCGACGGCGCGGTTGACGATGTGGTGCACATGCGTGAACTCATCCGGCGGGGTGCCCACGTAAGCCACCCGGGTCATATCCGATGCGTAGCCATCTTTGTAGCAGCCGATATCCAACAGCACCGGCCCCTCCGCTATCACCGTCTGGTCTGAGGTGTGGTGCGGCATGGCGCTGTGCGATCCGGCCGCGACAATGATAAACGCCTCCCGGTCTGCCCCGTTAGCCATAAAGGCCCGCCGGATAATGTCCTGCAGTTCCATCTCCGTCATCCCTACGCGGATGCTTTCGAGACCCTTTGCCATTCCCCGGTCATTAATCGCCTGGCATGCCATCAGCTTCTCGACTTCATCCGGGTCTTTCGCCATGCGCCAGGGCGCCATCAGCGTGGAGGCGGTAGCCATGGGCACAGGCGACTGACAAGCACTCTTCAAGCGCTCCACATGGTCGAAACGGGCATCATCCGAGACGTACAGCGCCGAACTGCCCTGCGCCATCGGGCCAAAAACCTCGCGCATCAGCCCGTCTGGCCCGTCCTGGTCCGAAAATGACAAGATTTCCACCGTGCCGTGCAGATGCTCGCGGGCTTCCTGGGCGTTGACCGAGGCTATCAACAGCACCACCCGGTCATGAGATATCCCTAAGAACGTCACCCGCTCATCCGCCAGCGGGGACCATGACACCAGATAGCGGAAATCATCGCCCGGCGCCAAAAACATCACGGCCCGCTCTGAACCGAGCCGCTCGCGGGCCCTGGCCAATCGCTGCATACCCATCCTCCTTCTGTCTACCCTATACCTTCGGTTCTCTTTTCATGGTATCACACTCTTGAACGGGCCTAGAAGACGGTGCCGCATAAAAGGGACCGCGCACAGGGCATTGACAGCGCTGTCCAGGGCCCTCCCCTTATTTTCTGGTCCGGGACCGCGGCTTTGTGGTTTTAGGGGCGGGCTTAGAAGCTGCGTCAAAATCAAACCGCACTGCTCCTTTTTCCAGTACCAGGGCCGCTTGAAACGGCTTGCCCGCCTTCGACTTAAACCCTCTCATCACACGGGTCCGCCCCTTCTGCAGCAAGCTCTCGACTTGCAGGGGCGTCAGCGTCTTCCCGGCGATCGTTGTCCACAAAACAAACGCGCAGGCGGGATCCTTTTGTTTCGAGCAGCGGTATCCCTTTGGGAAACTCCTCAGCGGCGACCCGCACAAGGGACAGACGCCGCCCGCTGACTGGACCTCCGCGGCCGGAAAGTCAGCGGCAGGCGCAGTGCGCGCCTGCTCCACAATGTCCCGGGTAAAGCCGTGGATCGCCTGCCGGAAATCGCCTCCGGGAGCCCGCCCTTCTTCCACGGCCTTCAGCTTGTCCTCCCACTGGGCCGTGAGCATCACCTGTGTCAGCAAGTCCGGGACCAGGGCGACCAGCGCCTTGCCTTTGTCCGTGGGCAGCAGCAGCTTTTTCTGTCTCTGGACATAGCCCACCGTAATCAGGCGCTCAATAATAGCTGCCCGGGTGGCCGGCGTACCCAATCCGGCAGTTTTCATCACATCTTTCAGAGCCGGGTCATCAAGTTTCCTGCCCGCGGTTTCCATTGCGCCTAACAGCGCTGCCTCCGTATACCTGGCGGGAGCCTTGGTCACCCCTTCGTGCACGGTGTAGCCGGCCACGTCCACCACATCGCCGCGGCGCACAGCCGGCAGAAAATCCTCGCTGCCGCCCGGCTCGGAGGATTCCTTGGAGGGGGGAAACAGCACCTGGAAGCCTTCTTCGGTCCTCGTCTTGTGAGTCGACCGGAAAAGGTCGTGGAACTCTTGATCTTTGGATATCACCTCCCGCACCGCAAATACGGCCGGGGGGAAGAACGCGGCCAGAAAGCGGCGGGCGATGAGGCGGTAAATCTGCTCGCCGGGACCCGCCAGCGACGCCGGAGGCGACTTGGCTGTCACGATGATGGCATGGTGGTCGCTCACTTTGGTGTTGTCCACATAACGCTTGCCGTAGCGGTGAAATTGGCCGAGATGGGCCAGCGCCTGACCCGCGGCCGGCCCAAAAGCCTCTTGCGACTGCAGGGCGCCGAGACGCGCCCCCACCCCTTGCGCCAGGCTGTCCGTCAAGTGGCGGCTGTCCGTCCGGGGATAGCTGACATAACCCTTCTCATAGAGTTCCTGCAAGACTCCCAGAGTCTTCGTCGCGGTCAGCCCAAACATCCGGTTGGCCTCGCGCTGCACATCGGAGAGGTTGGGAAACAGGGGGGGCAGCACCCGCTCCACCGATTCCGTGGCGTCCGCCACCACCGCCTGGCGCGGCAGCGGGTGAATATGCTCCTGTGCCTCCTCCTTGGTCCCGAACCGGTCCTGCTCGACCGTGCGGCCCTCTCCCATGATTACCCACAGACCCCGGTACCGTTCCTTCCCCACCGTCTCAAAGGTGGCCTGCAGCTGATAGAATGTCTGGGGAGAAAATTGCTCAATCTCCTGCTCGCGGGACACGAGCAGCGCCAGAGTCGGGGTCTGCACGCGGCCCACGCTCAACCGCTGGCGGTGGCGGACAGAAAAGACCCGGGAGGCATTGATGCCGACCAGCCAGTCTGCCTCCTGGCGGAGAAAGGCCGCCTCGGCCAGGTGGTCATACGCCGCTTGCGGCTTTATGCCGGCATAGGCCTTTCTCACCGCGTCGGGCGTCGTCTCCGAGAGCCACAGCCGCATGACCGGCTTGCTGAGACCGGCGTAGCGGCTGATCTCCCGGAATATCAGCTCTCCCTCCCGCCCCGCGTCACACGCGTTGACCACGCGCTCAATATCGGGCCGGTTCAGCAGCGCCGCCACGGTCTTCAGATGCGCCTGGGTTTTGGCCAGCGTCCGGAATTTCAACTCGGGGGGAATAATCGGCAGGTCGTCGAGACGCCATATTTTATAGCGGGGATCGTACCCGTCGGCATCCTGCAAAGAGAGCAGGTGGCCCAGAGCCCAAGTGAATACCATATCGGATGATTCCAGGCTGTCCGGCCCCTTTTTGGCCTGCGGCCGCAGCACATGGGCCAAATCCCGGGCGACCGAAGGTTTCTCCGCCATAATCAAAGTCTTCATTAAAGCGCCTCCGCTCTTCCCCATTTCTCTTGCATCCGTCTATCCTATCCTGACACACGGCAAAAGAACAAGCGGGCCACGCCTTTCTTGGCAACTCTTTTGTAAAGCGCCAGACCTGTTGGGCTGGACTTGCCCAACCGCCTCCAGAGGTCTATGTTATAGGCAGCAAAGCACCCAAGAGGAGCTCAAAAGCGGATGGCCAGACCCAATGCGCGTGATGCCATATTGCATGCGGCGCTGCAGGAGTTTTCGGAGCAAGGATACGACAGGGCAACCGTGGACAGCATTGCCCAGCGCTCACACGTCGCCAAAGGATCAGTATATTACCACTTTGCATCCAAAGAGGCGATATGGACTGCCCTAGTAGAGTCCCGGGCCGGCCATCTGCAAGTTCTGACGGCGGATGTGCTGGGACAAGGCGCCTCCCTCGACACCCTGCTCCGGCAGTGGATCGACTTCTTCTGGGACGAGCAGGAATTTCTCGCACTGTTCCTGAGCGAAGCCTGGCGGGACCGCTCCCGGGAACAACTGGTGGGGCAGTTCCTGAGCCGGCTCCTGGAACCGGTCGCCACCTACATCCACGGGCGCGAGCCCGCTGCCAACAGAGAATGGCTGGCCTACGCGCTTTTCGGCGCGATTGCCGTGCCCACCTTGCATGCTCTCAAAACCGGGTCGCAAGACAAGCAGAGCCTGTATGACATAATCCCGGTGATTTTAGCCCGGCTCTCCTAAATACTCCCTGGCACAGCACCGGGACACCGTTCGCCACGACCTCTCCCAATTCTCCGGACAAATATCGACAAAAAATGGACAAACCCGCAATAGTCCTGGCACAATAAGCATGTTGTATTCTGAAGTAAGGAGAGAGTGGAGTCTTCCACGAACACCAACCTATGTCCATACACGTTCCGGATATTTCAGAGTGGCTCAACACCGATCCACATTTTCACCTGGCATTTCAGCCTCTGCTAGCCCTATCCAGCGGCCATCCCGTAGGATTCGAAGTGCTGACGCGGCCCGTCGACCGGAATCAGCATCCTTTGGCCGTGGAATCATTTTTCCACCAGGCCAGCGTTCAGGGCCATGCGGTCCGCGTAGACCGGCTCATCATCAAGCATATTGCCCGCTTCCTGCGTGACTACGCCCCTTCCTTCCCCCTGTTCATCAACCTGCACCCTGATTCGCTGACCAATGCCGACATTCAGGATACAGTGCGGGCCACCCGTCCCGGATCCGTGGTGATTGAAATCACCGAACGCGGAAACTGGCTCGGGAGCGTGATTGAGCCCGTGGTCCAGGGATTTCGGAATCAGGGCGGCACCATCGCCCTGGATGACTTTGGCACGGGATACTCGGGCCTCGAAAAACTGGTGGCGGTGCGTCCCAATTTCGTAAAGTTGGACCGGTCCATCATCGCCGAATGCCACATGTATCCGGTCAAGCGCAACCTCATTGCCTCGGTGAGCCACATGGCCAAGTTCCTGGGCTTTCAACTCATTGCGGAAGGCATTGAAACCCGGGAGGAGTTGCTGACATGCATTGACCTGGGGGTGGAAATTGGCCAGGGCTACTATTTCGCCCGGCCCAGCGCCTGGAACCGGATGGTTTCAGCACCCGGACACGTCATTGAGGAGATACAGACCCGGCAAAGTGAACTCCTGGAATCGTCCTCGCAGGCCTTGGATGCTTTGGATCCATTCCGCCTGCACTGGTCCTTAATGATTGAAAATATGGCGACGAGCAATGCATCCCCCCATGAACAGCTCATGACAGTCATGGCGACGGCCTTTAAAATTCTGCAGCCCACCGCCATGACTTTTCTGAGAGCCACAGACAGCGGCATGGCTCCCGTCTTCAGTCTCGGCCACTCCTATCAGGGGAG
>DAHWJO010000010.1:0-44542 GCA_027344105.1 Sulfobacillus sp. | reverse complement strand
GGAAGATTACGGCGAGGGATTGTTGACCCTGGCCTTTTTGCCGATACCGGCAAAGGGCCTAGAGGCTGCCCCGCAGATTGAGCTGCTGCAACCGCACCGCCCCAACTGCTCGGCGTGGCGTTTTCTCGAAGAGAAGGGTGAAGGGATTGAACATCTAGCTTTCCGGACCGATTCCATCGACAACGATCTGACGCAGATGATTCTCAAAGGAATTCCTCTCTGGGATCAGAGTGCGCGTCCCGGCGCAGAGGGAACCCGCATTGCGTTCATCGATCCCGCAGGGTTATCAGGCTGCTTGGTCGAACTGGTGGAGTTGATTTCGCCATAAAGAGAGAGGTTGGCTACTGAAGGAGCCCAGACAAAAAGCATCAGCATGACGACGCGAAATTCGGGAGGAAAAGATGAAACCACTGCAAGGGGTTCGTGTTCTGGACCTGACCCAATTGCTGTCCGGGCCTTATGCGACACAAATTTTGGCGGACCTTGGTGCAGAAGTCATCAAGATCGAACAACCTGGCGGAGATAAAGCGCGTGAAAATGGACCGCTGATTGACGGGCACAGCACGTATTTTGCTAGCGTCAACCGCGGGAAGAAGAGCGTGGCGTTGAATCTGAAAAATGATGCGGGCCGGCAGATATTTTCTGAGCTTGTTCGGCATTCAGCGGTCGTTGTGGAGAATTACCGGCCGGGTGTCGCTGACCGGTTGGGGATAGGGTTCGATGTTTTGCAGAAATGGAATCCGGCAATCATCTATGCCGCGTGTTCGGGCTTTGGACATTCTGGTGCCCAATCTGGTCGTCCCGCACTGGACATTATTATCCAGGCCATGGCCGGGACGATGTCGCTGACGGGGGAACCGGGCGGCCCGCCCTTACGGTCGGGGTTCTCGGTGGGCGACATCGGCGCGGGCCTATATCTGGCGATCGCTATTCTAGCGGCACTGGTCTCGGATCCTGCCGAGCGCCACGCGACCTATATCGATATCAGCATGTTAGACACTCAGGTCGCTTTACTTGAGAATGCGTTTGCCCGCTTCTTTGCCACACAGGAAGTACCCCACGCGAACGGCTCACGGCATCCGGTGCTCGCTCCCTTTCAATGCTTTGCAGCGAAAGATGGCCGGTTCGTGGTGGCGACCAGTACACAGATGCATTGGATAAAATTTACTGAGGCGATTGGGCAGCCATGGCTGTCTCGTGAGCCAATGTTTCTAACGGCGGCTGACCGTGTGCGAAACATTGATCAATTGGAAGGGATCTTGGATCCGATATTCATTGAGCGTTCGCGTGACGAGTGGATCCACCTCTTTGAAGAGATTGGAGTTCCTGTTGGCCGGGTGAATACAGTATCTGAGGCTGCTGCTGACCCGGTATTGCTGGCGCGGGAAATGTTTTCCGAGGTACAGTTCGGTGCAACGCGGCTGAAGGTTGTCGGTTCCCCACTTCACATAAACGGCGGATCGATGACAGCGGCACCAATAGTCGCCGAGTTCAATGCCAACCAGTCAGAAGTACTCGGCAGCCTCTTGAATATGGATTCCACACAGATCGAGCATTTCCGCAAGGAAGGGGCCTTTGAGTGAGCGACCAGGTGGTATGGGAGGTTCTGGGCGACATCGGCTGGATATGGATTAACCGTCCAGAGAAAAGAAACGCGATGACCGATGCGATGTGGAAAGACCTGACGCAAATCATCCAAGCAGCTGCTCCGTCTGAGGTGCGTGTAATCATTATCAGTGGACGGGGAGGCTCCTTTATAGCAGGGGCAGACATCTTAGAATTTGAATCGACCAAAGCTACCCCTGCCGCTGCGCAAGCATCATTTGCATCCGTCGACAATGCCTGCCGGGCAGTGCAAAACGTGTCTGTACCAGTAATCGCGGCCATTGATGGCTTTGCTGTCGGTGCGGGCATGGAACTGGCCGTGGCATGCGACTTCCGGTTGGCTACGCGTAGTGCCCGACTCGGCATCACTGCATCCAAGTTGGGTATAACGCCCGGCTATGCACATATTGCCCGTCTCTGGGATGTTGTAGGCACGCCGGCCACAGTGGACCTGTTGATGACAGGACGCCTACTTTCGGCTCAAGAAGCCTATGCCATGGGAATTCTGTACCAAATTGCCGAGGATAACACGGATCTTCTGGACGCCTCCGGTGCATTGGCGGGGTTATTGGCGCAGCGGGCGCCCCTGACCCTGTCCTGGACAAAAGCGGCTGTGCGGCATCTCGTGACGGAAGCTCTCTTGAACCGTATCAGAGATGATGCCCAAGAAGCGACACGCTGTTTTGAGACAGATGATTTCCGGAATGCCGTGGAGTCCTTTAGAGAGAAACGTCCACCCGTGTTCGGCAATCGGAATCGTGAACGCTAAGGAGGGGGATATCATGAAACCGTGCGCATTTCAGTTCTATACACCCCAAACGCTTGAGGACGCTTTGGAGGCACTATGGGAATTCACTGAAGAGGGACTTTCCGTAAAAGTCTTGGCGGGCGGACAAAGTCTTATGCCCGTGTTGAATATGCGTTTGGCCACTCCCGACGTGTTAATCGACCTTAATGGACTAGAAAATGTTTTAAACTTTATTATTCCTGATAATGACCATGTTAGGGTGGGGGCTCTGACACGCCACTATCAGTTGGAGACCTCCCCTCTTATTTCGCGGCATGTGCCGATTATCACGGAGGCGGAGCGGTTGATAGGCCACGTGGCTATTCGTTCCCGGGGGACCATTGGCGGCAGCCTGGCCCATGCCGACCCGTCTGCAGAGTTGCCTCTGGTGGCCAGTTTGCTGAATGCCAGCGTGACTCTCCAATCGAAAACCGAAACGCGCACGATTCCCGCCGCGGAGTTTTTTCTTGCCTACCTGATGACCAGCCTCGAACCCACAGAAATACTCACTGAAGTAACCATTCCTACTCTTCCTGGCCGCTCCGGCCAGTCTATTCAAGAATTCGCATTGCGGCATGGAGATTTTGCCATTGCGGTGGCCGGAGCGCAAGTCACGGTGGATGAAAATAGCTGCGTTTCCACCGCCCGCTTAGCCTTGGGAGGGGTCGGCCCGACCCCTCTCGATATGAGTGCCGGCCTTGAGCCTTTAATAGGGACCCAGCCGCAGCTGGAGGACATTGGGCGGCTCGTGAAAGCCATTTGCCAGCACTTGGAGCCTGATGGAGATATCCACGCGGACAGCGCGTACCGGAAGGATTTGGCGGTGACTTTAAGTACCCGCGCCTTGGCAACCGCCCTTCAGAAGTCGAGGAACAAGTGAGAATGGTGAGCGGAAACAGACTTCTGGCTATAGAAGAAGGAAATTTACCAACGAGTGGCACTGTCGCGCAAGCGCAAAGAGCTGTTCGGGCGGCAAGTTGTCTTGGCACATAATTTTTAGAGGAGACCCGCCGTGCCCCTGGGGCGCACACGCGGATGAAAAAGGAGCGGACGCGACCATGGCTGCTCCAGCCAACATGTAGGGTTATCCATATATAGCACGTCCATATGTAGTGTTTGAGACAATTTTTCAGAGGAGGACACTGCCATGTTAGAAAAGTCCATGACCTACCGCGCATCGTACACATTATTGGTCAACGACCAGTATTGCAGCGTGGTTGAGGTGGAACCGCGCCTGTTGCTCGCCGATGTACTCAGGGATGTTCTCCACTTGACTGGAACGCATTTGGGCTGTGAGCATGGGGCTTGCGGGGCCTGCACGGTTCTTGTAGATGGCCGCCCTGTACGGTCATGTCTGATGCTAGGTGTGCAAGCTCAAAACAAGGAGATTCAAACGGTGGAGGGATTAGTGGACCCAGGTGGTGCGCTCTCCCCCCTACAAGAGGCTTTTGCTGAGGGCCATGCTTTACAGTGCGGGTTTTGTACGCCGGGAATGCTTATGACGGCAAAATTTTTGCTGGAAAACAATGCACATCCCAGTCGCTTAGAAATACGTGAAGCGCTATCTGGCAATCTCTGCCGTTGTACTGGGTATCAAAATATTGTCAATGCCATCGAACGGGCGGCAAATGCCCATAGCGCGATCAAAGGCTCTGTCGCGGAGGGGTGAAGCCATGAGACGTCAGGAAGACCCAGCTTTGTTGCGTGGCGCGGCAATTTTCATCGCCGATTTGCATGTTCCCGGAATGGTTGAAGCTGTGGTGGTGCGGAGCATGTATGCCCACGCCCGAATTAACGCGATTGACACTGCGGCCGCGGCGGCCATGCCTGGCGTCGTTGCTGTTATTACGGCTTCTGACTTGCCGGAGGGTGTGGGCCCTATTCCCATGCGGCTATCTCCATCACCAGAACTAGTGCATGCGCTGCAATATCCACTAGCGCGGGACCGCGTGCGATATGTCGGGGAACCTATCGCGGTGATTGTCGCACAATCCCGTTACTTGGCTGAAGATGCCGCGTCGACGTTGCGAGTGGATTACAGTCCGTTAGCCCCCATAACCTCGGTAGAGAGCGCGTTGGCAAGTGATCCTCTTTTTGAGGGCTTAACGACCAACCAAGTGTATCACCGTCATCATCAAAAAGGATTAGGTGGCGCGGCGATTGCGGCTGCACCCAGACGATTAAAGATGCACTTCTCTATTCAACGACATACCGGAATGCCCTTGGAGACTCGGGGCTTGCTGGCTGTCCCGGAAGGGGAGCGGCTGACAGTATACGGCCCGACTAAAGTAGTATTTTTCAACCGCCGGTTGTTATCCCACTTGCTTGAGGTGCCTCTTCAGCACATTCATTACGTAGAGGTTGCAGTAGGGGGCGGTTTTGGCATCCGGGGTGAATTTTATCCGGAAGATTATCTCATTCCGTTTTTAGCGCGGCGTTTACAGATTCCCGTGCGGTGGATTGAGGACCGCATAGAACATTTTCAGGCAGCCAACCACTCCCGTGAGCAGCATCATGAAGTGGAAGTGGGATTTGACGACATGGGGCACGTCATGGGCCTTGCCGATCATATCTGGGTGGATACGGGGGCGTATATCCGCACGCATGGAGTGACGGTGCCAGAACTGACGCAGGCCATGCTTCCCGGGCCTTACGACTGGCCGGCCTTAGAGAGCGATCTTCATGTGGTGTTAACGAATAAGACACCGACGGGCACCTACCGCGGACCGGGACGTTTTGAAGGAACTTTTGTCCGGGAGCGGCTGATGGATTCCATCGCGGCCACATTGCGCCTGGATCCCCTTGTTGTCCGGCAGCGCAATCTATTGCAGCCAGCGCAGCTGCCCTATTCCAATGGGCTGAAGGCATTGGGACAGGAGGTTGAATTCGATTCGGGAAACTATCCAGCGGCCCTGTTGCGCGCCTCAACGTTGATGGAGCGTGAGGCGATTTCTGAGCGGAAAAGGGAGGCGCTCCATGCGGGTCGATTGCGCGGATTAGGGTTTGCCTGCTTTGTGGAGAAATCAGGCCTGGGACCCTATGAAGACTCACGGTTGGTGTTGCACGACGACGGAACGGTTACGTGTTTTACGGGGTTGGCGGACTTGGGTCAAGGGACGGGAACCATGTTGGCGACCATAGTATCAAGGAAGCTTGGCATGGCCATGGACAGAATTCAGGTCGTTTATGGAGACACCGATAGGGTAGCTGAGGGATTTGGCACGTTTGCGAGTCGCGGAACGGTCATGGGCGGGTCGGCAGCATACTTGGCTGCTGCTGAATTGAGACGCCGGATTGTCGCTGTCTTGTCTGATGAGGCAGGCTCCAACGGCGCCGACATGATTATGACCGCAGTAGGCATCAGGCCAAGCGAAAAATCGATGACCGTATCCTACCGTGAAGTGCTACATAGGGCGGCAGCGGAAGGATTACCGCTCGACGTAACGGAGAGATTCACGGCTACTGCCATGACCTATCCGTATGGGGTGCACGCTTGTGAAGTGGATGTATGCCCCGGGACTGGTGCAGTGCACATTGTGCGATATGGAGTGGTCTATGACGTAGGAAGGGCGATAAATTTGGACATGGTACGTGACCAAATCATGGGGGGCGTTGCTCAAGGAATAGGAGGAGCCATGTTCGAACAACTCGTCTATGATGACGCGGGACAACTACAAACGGGGACGTTTATGGATTATCTGATTCCGGGCATGTGCGAGGTGCCGGATATTGAGGTGGTCGTGACGGAAGATGCTCCAGCACCAAGCAATCCTATAGGCGCGAAGGGCGCGGGAGAAGGGGGAGCCGTCGGAGTCGCGCCCGCCCTCGCCAATGCGATTGCGGATGCTATTGGTGCCCCGCCGGAAGCGTTTACAACGCTTCCCATTCAAACTCAGGATGTACTGCGGTGGATACGATTGGAATCAGAGCATGGTGTGAGGGGAGATGAGGGTGAATGAATTATGTAGGGCAGGATGTTCGGAGAGTCAATGATGGACGTTTGCTCAGAGGGCATGGACAGTATATTGCGGATATTCACCGTCCGGGTATGGCTTACGTCGCCTTTGTGCGTTCTCCCCATGCCCATGCCCGTATTAAGGCGGTAGATGTGAAACAAGGGGAGAAAGTCCTGGGTGTGCTAGGAATCTATAGCGCTGATAGCGCCCTTTTTCCTACCTTACCTTTGCTCTTTCCTTATAGTACGCTGGACGCTGTGACGCAAACGCCCTTTGGGCGGGAAGTGCATCACGTGGGGGAGCCGGTCGCTATGGTGGTAGCAGACAGTCGCTACCATGCCGAAGATGGGGCGGCAGCCATCCATGTGGAATACGAAATCCTGCCGAGTGTCGCAGAAATGACGCAGGCCATGCAAGAAGGAGCGCCCCGTGTCCATGCTTATCGCCCCAGGAATCAGGCGGCCGTCATTGTGCAAAATGTTGGAGACGCGCTTGAGGCAATGAAACAATCTCCTGTGGTGGTTAGCTGCGATATTAAAATGGGTCGAGTGAGTTGTGCGCCTATCGAGACTAGGGGCCTCATGGCGGAATGGAATGAAACCGGCAATGAAGCTGAACTGCATGTCTATGCGGCCACACAGACACCGCACATGATGCAGCGTATTTATGCGGAATTGTTCAAGATCAATGAGCGGCAGATACGTGTTCAAGCTCCAGACGTGGGTGGCGCTTTTGGAGCTAAGGAACCCTTTTATGTGGAAGACTTTCTCGTCGCTTGGGCAGCTCGGCAAATGGGCCGCCCTACGGTATGGATTGAGGATCGCCTTGAACACTTGCTGACATCGGTTCATGAGCGTGAGCAATTGCATCATGCGAAAATGGGTTTGACGCATGATGGGCGCATCCTCGCCGTCGCCGATGAGTTCCTCGCCAATACGGGAGCTTATGTGCCGTGGGGCGTCATTGTTCCTGTGATCACTTCGACCCTGATTCCCGGGCCGTACAAAGTGCCGAATTATTCTTGTAGAGGCACCGTTGTATATACGAACACCACACCGCTCGCCCCTTATCGCGGAGCAGGGCGCCCCCAGGCCGCCATGGTGATTAATCGCTTGCTGGACCGTGCGGCGGCAGTGTTAGACTTGGACAGCGCCCTCATACGGGAACAAAATTTGATTCAGCCATCGGAATTCCCTTACGCCACTGGCCTTATATCCCGCGAAGGAACACCCATGGTGTTGGATAGCGGGGACTATCCCGCATTGCTCAAGACCCTCAAGGAGGCTGGGGATTATGTTCACTGGCAGCAGAGAAAGGGAGAGGAGTCGACAAGCGCACGCGCTATAGGTGTGGGACTCGCAGTCGGCATCGAGAATACCGGAATGGGACCGCACGAAGGGGCCACGGTCACCGTTGGTGCTGACGGTCATATCACCGTCATAACCGGAGCGGCTTCTCAAGGGCAGGGACACGAAACGACTCTGGCGCAGATAGCCGCCGATGTCTTGGCTGCGCCACTGGACTCCGTGCATGTCACAGAAGGAGATAGCCAGAAGATTGCCTATGGTACAGGAACTTTTGCGAGTCGTACCGCAGTGGTTGCTGGCAGTGCCGTCAAAATGGCTAGCGACGAGTTGCGGGGGAAAATGCTCGAGTTGGCGGCTTATCTTTTGAAATCCAGCCAGCCGTTGGAAATGACTGAGGGCACTATCCGTGTCGCCGGGGATCCCACACGCTTTATCTCGTTCGGTGACCTCGCCTTTGCCGCAAGTGGTCCATTCCCTGGCAGTTCATATACCCTCCCCACAACGCCAGGGATGTCAGCCACTGCATACTTTACGCCGGCGGGGGCGACTTATGCGGCGGGGGCCCACATGGTTGTTGTGGCAGTAGACCGGGTCACGGGCAAAGTGGAAATCTTGTCGTATACAGCGGTACATGATGCAGGAACTCTCATTAACCCCAAAATTGTGACAGGTCAGATACAAGGAGGAATTTCTGGGGGAATAGGCACAGCGCTTTTGGAAGAGATTCGGTTTGACGACAAGGGTCAACTGCTCACCGGGAGTTTTATGGATTACTTGCTGCCCACCACTCTGGATGTGCCGGACATGACCATCCGGCATCTGTCGACCCCATCTCCTCTGAATCCTCTGGGGGCGAAAGGCGTGGGGGAAAGCGGCGCCATTCCCTCCCCTTCGGCTATTGCGGCGGCCGTCGAAGATGCTCTGAAAACAGACAGGGTCCACATCAACAACATTCCTATCCAACCAATGACCGTGCGCAGCAGCATCTTGATGTCCATGGGTACAGAAAGGAGGAGCTAGCACATGGCGGCTGCGTATTCTCCGGCCCGATTTGAAGATTATTTTGATTTGGATAATGCGTTAAGTCCTGAAGATCTTCAAGTGCGGCAAACGATGCGGAAGTTCGTTGATTCGCGGGTGCGGCCCTATGCGGGACAATGGTGGCAAGAAGGGAAATTTCCTCAAGATTTAGTGGCCCCGTTGGCCCAACTGGGGGTATTCGGGCCGACATTGCCGGAAGAGTTCGGGGGGGCGGGTCTCTCTCCTACCAGTTATGGCTTAATAATGCAGGAACTGGAACGGGGGGACTCGGGCCTGCGATCCTTTGCGTCCGTGCAAAGCGGATTGGCGATGCATGCGTTATACCAATTCGGTAGTCCGGAGCAAAAACAGCAGTTCTTACCGAAAATGGCCGAGGGGAAACTCATCGGGTGTTTTGGATTGACCGAACCCGATGCGGGTTCGGATCCTGGAGCTATGCGTACGGTGGCTCGAAAGACTGGCAAGCATTATATTCTGACGGGGTCGAAACGATGGATTACCAATGGCAGTCTGGCCCATGTGGCAATTATCTGGGCTAAGGACGACACTGGCGTGATTCAAGGATTTGTTGTGCCCACCGATTCCCCGGGATTTCGTGCAGTGACCATCACCACCAAGGCGTCGATGAAGATGTCTGTTACCGCTGATTTGTATCTCGACGAAGTGGTTCTCCCTCTTGAGGCCCGCCTGCCTTTGGCTGCAGGGCTCAAGAGCCCCCTTAATTGTCTCACACAAGCCCGTTACGGTATCGTTTGGGGAACGATCGGGGCAGCCATGGATTGCATAGATGAAGCCATTGGCTACACCGAGACGCGTATAGCGTTTGGACGGCCACTGGCTAAGACTCAGCTTGTTCAGGAGCGTCTGGTGGGCATGCTTTCGGGTCTCGTGGATATGCAGTTGCGCGCGCGACAACTCGCATGTCTCCAAGAACAAGGACGATTGCGCTATCCTCAAGTGTCCCTGGCCAAGCGGAACAACGCCCGAACCGCCCTGGAGATTGCCCGAATGGGACGGGAGTTGTTAGGAGGCAATGGAATTAGCGTAGATTATCGTGCGATCCGGCACATGACGAATCTGGAGACAGTTGACACCTATGAAGGAACTTTTTCAGTGCAGACGCTAGTTGTTGGCCGTGACCTGACTGGGCACGAAGCGTTTTAGGATATAAGGTGGCGACCACGATAGGGGGGACGTTCCTATGCAATTGGGTGATATTACCATTATTGACCTAACGCGTATCCTCAGCGGCCCGTATTGCACTTTGTATTTTGCAGATTTAGGAGCCACGGTCATTAAAGTGGAGCCGCCGGGTGGAGACGATACACGGAATTGGGGTCCGCCGTTTATTGAAGGTGAAAGCGCGTATTTCATGAGCATTAATCGCAACAAGAAAAGTATAGTGTTGGATTTGAAAACCAGGCAAGGGCTGAAGACACTGGAGAATCTCATTCGGCAAGCCGATGTCGTCGTAGAAAACTTTCGGCCGGGAACCTTGGAACGGCTGGGCCTCGGATTTCCTCATCTCGAAGAATTAAATCCTCGCCTGATTTTGGCGTCCATTTCGGGATTCGGACAAACAGGCCCATACAGGGACCTTCCGGGATACGACGTGATTGCCCAAGGGATGGGAGGATTAATGGGGGTCACGGGATATCCCGGCATGCCGCCAACGAAACCGGGGTTTTCGCTGGCCGATGTGGGCGCCGGCATGTGGGCCATCATTGGCATTCTGACCGCACTGCATTCCCGGGAGGTCACGGGACGCGGGCAATGGGTGGACATCTCCCTTTTGGATACGATTATATCGTGGCAAACCTACCTGGCCGGGAATTTTTTTGCGACAGCGGTGGACCCCATCCCATTAGTTAATGCTCATCCTAATATTTGTCCCTACCAGACATTCCCCACACAAAACGGGTTTTTCAATCTCGCCGTGGGCAATGACAAGTTGTGGCGGTCGCTGTGTGAGGTGATAAGTCGGCCAGAGTGGATTGATGACGAGCGCTTCGAAACGAATGCGGCGCGGGTCACGCACCGGGATTGCCTAGTCGGGCGCTTGGAGGAACTATTTGTCACGCACGATACGGAATATTGGATGAAATTATTGCAAAGCCATCAAATTCCCTGCGGTCCGATCTATCGATTCTCGGAACTTTACCAAGATCCCCATGTCCGAGAACATCACATGGTTTTTAAGATGGAACACCCCCGTGCTGGCCATATCTCGCAGGTTAACACCCCCATTAAGTTTTCTGGGAATCCTGATTGGGAACCGAATTACTCTCCGCCGCCTCTTTTAGGTCAGCACAATGCGGAGATATTAGAGGCGGTGCGCGAGGGCCAGCCCAGTCGACGTCTTTCCTCTGCCATGGATGAAAACTCACATGACGAAGGGCATGTGAAGCATGGGAGCTAGCCGTCGAGTCTTTATCTGGCTGGGCCAATACATCGTTCTGGTCATTCAGAGACTCTTCTGGTTGGAATGGAAAAGTGCCGTAGGGGAAGAGGACAAATGCGATTGATTTGTAATGGAGGGCAAGGTATCTGTCCCATTGATGTAGAGATTTCTACCGCGAACTGCGGATGCTCTGAAACAACGTAATTGCGACAGACCCAACTTTTTTCTTAGCACAGATAGACGGGAGGACGGTTATGAAAGTCGATGGTCATAAACGGATTGCGGCAAGTCGTGAAGAAACATATCGGATGTTGACGGACCCGTCAGTCTTGGTGCGGACCATGCCTGGGCTCAAGGCACTGGTGCTCGTCGAGGACGGGTCCTATGCAGCTGAAATGGAGATGGGAGTGGCGTCCATCAAGGGAAAATATCAAGGGCGCATGGAAATTATAGATCAGGTGCCTGCAGAATCCTACAGACTGGTGATGAACGGCCAAGGGCCAGGAGGTTTTGTGACTGTCACCATGCTGGTGTCGTTTGAGTCACAGGATGCGGATACGGAGGTGGTATATTCCGGAGAAGCCCAGGTGGGGGGCACAGTGGCAGGAGTGGGTCAACGAATGCTCTCCGGAGTCGCGGGATACATCGTTAACCAATTCTTCACATCCATCGCCAAAGAGGCGATGGCCATCCGTAAGGAGGTCTAAGATGCAATGAGAGCAACCTGTAAATTCTCCACAAAGAGCCAAGATCGGGTCAGCCTGTCGACGACGGATATTAGAAACCGATGCGCGGTCCGCGCCGTCATCGTAAATTTCTGAGATTTTCGCAGTCGCCCTTGCCGGATGATTAGGGAATTTCTTCTGGTCAGCAGAGGTTAGCGACTTGACGGACTGGGTCCAACGGATAAATCCAGCGCGCATCGCTAAGATCTTCGCTCATGGACGATGGCGGTGCGCAGAGGTTATAGGTGCTCACCCACATGGCATGTTAGGAACATATTGTCGGGATTGCCAGCCATGGAGACTTTTCCTCTAAGTTTTGTCTCTGAGGTCAAATCTCGAATGCCAGTGCAAGTTGTGTTCATATTCGCCGATCTCCGGATCAATATTTCTTGTGTTGGTGTCATCGTCTTCCACGGATTTCCTGGTCTCTTGCCGGGGGATTTTTGTGAGCGGTGGCATCCACTTTGGTTGCCACAGAAGGCATGGGGGCAAAATTCCTTCTTTCTTGGGGGAGCCCTTTTTAGGGGTCTACACTCTCCCGGCTTTGGCTCGCGGTGAGTGGAGGGTGCAGATGCCTTATGTACTGGGAGAAAGAAGTGCGAAAGCGGCTGTGGCCGCTTTCGCCAAAAGGTTCTGTCGTAATTTCTAGCAACGAGCCGTTCGCGCCGACCGGTCCTTCGAAATCATAAGGCGCGAGAGATAGGGGGGGCCAGATGCTATGATGACGAGACCCACCAATATTGCGGGGAAATCGCATTCGTGAAATTGTTGGCTGATTCGGTGACCCCATGAACGCTTTGGGCCACTTCCCCAAGATCCTCCGGCATCGGCATCCATAAGTTGGGCAATTGCTTGGCCGCAAATACCTGGTAAGCATCCAGGGCTCTCTGGGCTGCCTGCGGTGACGGCTGGGGCATGTGGGTTGCGTTAACGAGCTGGTTCATCTGCGAGTTGTCATACCCATAGAAGTTATAGCCGCCAGTTGAGGAGTACATGCCGCCACCTGTCGGGTAAGTCCCGCCGTAACTCCAGTTGAGTCCCGTCTGAATTTCCCATTTGCTGGGTTCCGCATGGTACTGGAGCATTTGCACAAACTCCACCGGGGTCAGGGACACCTTGATTCCTTCCTTAGCCCAGTCCTGCTGCATTAGCTGGGCCATGTCCAAGGTCGTGTTGCTTCCCGCCGCAAACTGCATGCTGAAATTAAGCTTCTGGCCTTTCTGGTTCGTCATGACTCCTTTAACCATGTGCCACCCGTTTTTCTCAAGAAGGGCTTTGCCTGCGTTAATGTTAAACGGGTAGACGGCTTGAGTCAGTTGCGGGGCTATGAATGTCGCCGGGTGGAGTGGAACCGGCCCCGTGCCCAACACTCCCATCCCGTTATAGAGGCTACGGATGATGGCTGGCTGGTCGATCCCCATTTCTAGAGCTTGACGCACTGGCAGTTCCCGCAAGATACTGCCGACCTGCGGATTGCGGAAGTTTAGCGGGTTGCGGGCAATGGAATACGTATAGGCAGTGAACAGGTTGTCCTGCGGAAGCTGCTTGCGGATGGAGTACATCGAAAGAGGCAGGTACCCCACTTGCACCGTGCCGGTCTTCAATCCGTTGACTTCCGAGGTCTCGGAGGTTTCGTAAGCGAGAATCAATTTATTGATATAAGGTTTATGCCCGTCATAATGCGTATTAGGCAAATAGGTCCACGCGCTGTTCTGCACGGCGCTGACAATGCGGAAAGGTCCATCTACCACGTGGAAGAAGGATACGTTGTCGGCGTTGGCCGCCAAATAGGTCAGTTCTTGATTGACGTTGTCCGGGTAACGGTTCCACGACTGCTCCGGCAGAGGTACTAAGTCTGCGAGCCCATTATATTCAAACCATATCTGGTTGACGGGATGTGTGAGAGTGACCTGAAAACTATGGGCGCTCACAACCTGCACTTTCTGGATGAGCGTCGGTATCCCTCCTGAACCCGCCCCGGCATAAGGCCATGGAGCAGGGGCATTCGGTGAGGATGCTGCCTGAATCAAGTGCCACGAGAAAGCCACGTCCTGGGCTGTCACGGGAGTGCCATCAGACCAGTGCCACTTCTTGTTCATCGTGACCGTATAAACTGTTCCGGTTTTATTCCAGCGGATGTTGCTGGCGATGCTGCGGGCGTAATCAATCGTCCCATTGGAGGCAATATGAAACAGCCCCTTGTACATAAGCGACGCCGCCCAGGCATCATAGAGACTGTTGTCGGCGTTAGGGCGCAGAGGATTATACCAGTTAATGGAGATCAGAGGACCTAATGCATCAACGATAGTGCCGCCCTTGGTAATGTGAGGGGTGCTCTCTTTCGTAGTGACAGGAGCTGCCGCGGAATGCGATCCGCAGCCTGCCAGGCCTGCCGCCATCACGGCGCATGTTGTCACGACGCCGAAAAGTTTAGGAAAATTCTTCTTGCTCATCAGGGTCAATCCCTCCACTTATGATTGAAATAGTCAACTGGTATTTGAGTGACTCTACAGAGCGTGCCTGCATCTCAGCGAGACAGCGACGTGCTGGTCGTTCAGTCATTCTTTTGCCCGCTCGTCTGCTGTTTTTGGAGGCGGATTAGCGTGCGTTGGGACTGTATGTATCCTGCATAGATCTGTCCAGTGGTGACAAAGCGCCAAGGATAAACCAAATTATACGACACCGGCCAGGACTACTGTTGTGCTGTTTGCACAATAAATCTGTTAGGAAAAATTCCCCCCTCGAGAAACGTGCACCTGGCCGCCTTCGCTCCAGTCCGGGTCTTTGAGGCAGCTTCGGGCCCGAAGCTGCCTCAGGACGCGTGTGGAGGGTGACCGGGTAGCCGAGGTTTCGAGGCGCTTAACGGCCTGTCGCACTGGTCGAAGTACTATGCGCCGAGGCCGATGTAGGCTTACTTCCCTTCGTGCGGGCCATCCAGCGATATTGGGCCCCCACATCGGTGGCTTTCGTGCTCCCCGTCGTCTGCCCGGCTTCGAGCAGCACCGCGCGGAAACTACGATTGCCGGGAATCGTGCGCATGGACAGGCGTTTGCCAGCACTCTCCTGGTGGGCCAGGGCCAGACAGACCCACTTCGCCATGGCTTCGCTCCGGAAGGCGTCCGTGGTGGGGCCAATTTCGGCTAAAACCGTCTCTGCGGTGCGGCGTCCAATCTAGATAAGCGTCTCGAGGACCAGGGTCTCAACTTAAGGTGCGGCCTCGTGAGACCGCAGAGGAATCGTCCTCCCCGTGAGAGCGCACTGGGATATTCGCCCGAACCAGCGGTTGGACCTGCCGCCAGGAGCGGTCAAGCCAGCAAAGCCGGCCGTTTTTCATGCGGCGCAGGGCAGCAGAGCAACATCGGAAACTGAGATACGATAAACACGCAAGCATGGACCGTTGATTGACCGACACAGGATGCGTGCGGAGTAGGTTAGGCAAAAAGGTATTTTTGCGTCCCAGCGATAATGCATGATTCAAATATATTACAGCCCGATGGTCAAACTGGTCCCGTACGCCAGTGGCCATGCAGCACATGTCTGCGCTGGCACACGGTCAGCCATGAATGGATCGACACTGCTCAGGGTGCGATGTTTACAGGCCCGTTGCAGTCACTCGTGATACGATAAAATTCCTACCAATACTTTCATCACTACTGATGCCGCCGTGCTTACAATGCAGTAGAAACGCATTGTTAAGAATTTGACTAAGACTTTGCAATACCCTGTAAAAAAATATCAGCAAAATGCTGTCCAATAGCTGTGGGGGTTAACCGTCCTGCAGGACGCATCCATGTGTATGTCCAATTACATTGGCCAAAGAGTGCTAGGGCGAGTAAGCGGGCCTCCATGTCGGCTCGGAATACATCGTTATTTTGACCTGCTTGGATTGTTCTTTCAAACATTTGCTCGTATTGGTCGCGGATCGTTCTAACCTGCTCCAGTGAAGTAGGGGACAAACGATGCAGTTCGCGAAAGAAAATAGTAACCTGATTTTGATACAGGGCAATAGATTCAATCAGGGAAACGATTAAAGATCGTAGGGTTAGTTCTGGAGACAGATGGCGACTTAGGATCTCTTCCGCTTGGTTCATTTCTGATTCAATGAACTGGTGATGTATTGCTAATAAAATCTCTTCCTTAGAAGCGAAATAATAGTACATTGCTCCCTTAGTAACATGCGCTGCCTGAACCAGATCGCTAACAGAAGTAGCATCATACCCTTTTTCGGCAAAAAGATTAGTGGCTACTTCTAGTAAACGTTTCTTCACATCTACAGTAATTTCCATCGTGATATCAATTCCTTCCTCAATATGTTGTTGCACAGGCTGCCATGCCGTGCCGCCCAAATATATTCTACCACGCGCAATATATGTCATAAGACGTCAAAGAAAACCCTAATTGTTCTTGACCATATTCTCCCAATTGGTGAAAAGACGTGTGACGAACAAGGTAGAGAAGCTCCACCTTCGCATGTGACATTGAGCCGGTCGAATCCGTTTCGGGGCAGACATAGCAGTAATGTCCCAATGCTCCGATGAGCTTTCTTAGAAGGACTCTTGAACCGTTCCCCCTAATCGGCAAGTAAAATTATCTTCATAGCCTCTTTCTGGTCAAATATTTGGTATGCTTCTTCGCTCGCTTCCAGAGGCATTCGGTGGGTAATAACCACTTCGGGTTTGAGACGGCCATTTTCCACAAGAGCCATCACGGGTCCGAATGCGGACATCACATTAGCCATTCCGCTCCGAAGTGTGAGATCTTTTGCGAAGATTCGACCCATAGGCAACGGCAGCGACGGTTCCGTAAACACGCCTGCAGCGGATATCGTTGCAAAAGGTCTAGCGAGCCGTGACGCGAGATCGAGACCTGCCCCACTGCCTACAGCTTCGATAACAACATCAACTCCTCTACCATTTGTAAGATCGTGGGTGATTGCTCCTTCTTTTCCATTCACCAACAGTGGGTGGGCACCAAGTCGTTGCGCTTGTTCAAGACGTTGGGGAACGAGGTCGAGTGCAACGACAAGGGATGCTCCAAATACATAGGCCATCTGAATCGATAATAGGCCCACTGGGCCCGCGCCGATGACGGCGACAATGTCACCAGCGACGATGTTTCCTCGCTGTGTGGCAAAATAGGCTGTCGATAAAATATCCTCGATTAAGATGCCTTGTTCGTCGGTAATCGATTCTGGAAGGGGACGGAGCGTTTGGTCCGCGTAAGGAACGCGTACCCATTGCGCCTGAGCGCCAGATAAATTGCCAAATCGCGACCCGAAGCCAAAAAGTTGAGAATGAATGCATTGAGTGAAAAATCCCATGCGGCAGGCCCAGCAGTGTCCACATGCAGTAAAGAACGAACCCAATACACGGGATCCCGGGGTCAGGAGTTTTACATCGTCCCCCAGCTGTTCGACGGTTCCAACGTATTCGTGGCCCACAATGTCGCCTGGTTCCATACCGCGAATGCGCCCATGAAAGACGTGGAGGTCGGAACCGCAAATAGCGGACAATGTGACGCGAATAATGGCGTCGGTGGAAGATTGCAACACTGGCTTGGGTACATCCTCAACCGAAACGCGACGGACTCCTTGATAGGTCACAGCTCTCATAAAAACCACCCTCCATGCAATTTTGTCATGTCTTCATTTCAATGCTGACCCCGAGAGCCACTTCTTCAACAAACGCGCTGACGAGGGCATTCGCAAAATCCACCCATTTGAGGCCGGATTTAGAAAGCAATAAAGCGACGCATAATTCCTAATGGCGCCAAGCCAATCGACAATGACCGGTCGGTACGTTCAGAATACTACGACCGCACGCTGAACAAAACCCCCAATACGCAAACGCATCAGAATTCTTGTTGTTTATCATGCTTCGCAACGTAAAAGTACTGGAAATAAAATTAAACGTGAAAAACATAAAGCAATGGGTGGTAAGTGCAATCCAAAATCACGCAATACAAGATGTAAGAATAAATAGTGTATTGACAACATACCGAATGAATGGTATGTTGTCGTAAAATTGAAAGGCTGGTGATGGGGATGATGACATTGCGTGAGTTATTGGAGTCCGCACCGAAGAACTGGGGACGCTGGGGTTCCACAGACGAGGTTGGATCGTTGAACTTTCTAACGACTACGGAAGTATTGCGAGGTGTGCAGGCCGTGCGGCAAGGTAAGGTGTTTACGTTAGGACTGACCATGGGAGGACCGAAGGGAGAGCCCGTATGGCCGGGCAGAACCGGACCGGTGCGATTGAACACTCAAGATAAAGCCAGTTACATGGCAGAACGCCTATCCCCATTGCCGGGCGGACTCGAATATGCTGACGACTACATTACGATGTTTTTGCAAGGCAGTACGCAAATTGATGCTTTGGGACATACGTGGTATGACGATCAGCTATGGAATGGCTATGACGCAAGGGAAACTATTGACGGCTTATCGAAAGCCAGTGTCCTCCCGATAGCAGAACGCGGGATTGTGGGCCGCGCAATTCTTTTGGATATAGCGCGCTATAAAGGTGTCGGAGCATTAGACCGCGGCTACGAAATTACTCTTGATGATATCCTGAATTGCGCTAAAGCGCAAAATACAGAAATAATAGCGCACGATATTGTGTTATTGCGTACCGGGTGGTTTTCCGTATTTTTCGAGCAAGGACCTCAGAAATTTTATGAGGATTTTGTAGAACCGGGAATGACCTATCGAGAAGAACTAATCGATTGGTTCCACAAAATGGAAATTCCTGCCTTAGGAACTGATACCATTGCCAATGAGCGCACGACCCATCCTGAAACGGGAATTGCTTTGCCGTTACACGCCGCTTTAATGCGCAATTTGGGAATTGCGTTCAATGAAATTCTCTGGTTGGAGGATGTTGCTAGAGACAGTGCGTCTGATGGTCAATGGACCTTCTTATACGTCGGTGCTCCCATAAAGGTGGCTAAGGCCACGGGTGCGCCCATTAATCCTGTCGTAGTGAAGTAGGCCTGGACTTCTTGACTATCCAGATGAAGTGGGGGAGGGGAACAGACTATGCCGAAACCATGGGTCACACTTTACGGTCACGTTCCAGACACGTTACCTATCACAAATAGAACGATTGTCGATTTACTAATAGAACGCGCCCGCGTTGCACCAACCCAACCGGCTATTTACTATTTTGACACCGAAATTAATTGGCATACTCTCGTCGACCGAATTCGCAAACTCAGTGCGGGATTTCAAAACATGGGCATTAAGCCTGGAGACCGTGTCGGACTAATGCTTCAAAATCTTCCTGCCTTTGTTGTCGTGCAATTCGCGTTGTGGTGGATAGGTGCGGTTGTAGTGCCTTTAAATGTCATGTACCGAACGCAAGAACTTGTCCACCATCTAGGTGATTCAGAGTGCACGGCCGTTGTCGTATTGGAGTCCTTGACTGACCGCTTTGACGCAGTACTGGGGGCAACCTCGCTTCAGTCAATAGTGACCGTGGATGATGAAGAAGATTTTGCTGGCGACCGTCCTGCCTTTTTGCCTAAACCAATATCTGTTACTAAAGGGACGCATTCGTACCGTGACTTGTTGAGTTCTGAGCCAATAAGCACCATGCCTTATCAACTATCCGCGTCTGATGTGGCTTACCTCAATTATACATCGGGCACAACCGGAGTAGCCAAGGGTGCCATGACGACGCATGGTAACTTACTTTACAATGCTGCAGTCTATGGTGAGTGGCTGCACCTCGGCGATGGTGACGTGAATGTTGTGTTTGCTCCGCTTTTTCATATCACCGGCTCCGTCTCTGGGGTGGCAGCATCTATCTATGCAGGCATTCCTATGGCGTTGTTATATCGTTTCGATGCGGGTATTGCCTTGAAGACGATTGAGCGGCGTCGAGCTACTTTTACAGTGGGAGCCATCACTACATATTTAGCAATGATGAATCACGCTGACATTAGTCGCTGTGACTTGTCATCATTGACTAAAGCATACAGTGGAGGCGCCCCGGTATCGCCGGCCACTGTTGAACGATTTCGTTCTGTTACGGGCCAATACATTTACAACGTCTATGGACTCACCGAAAGTACTTCTCCTGCGACCATGGTGCCGTGGCAAAATGAAGCACCGGTAGATCCTGAGTCGGGCGCTCTATCAGTAGGAATTCCCGTGCCCGGGTTAGACGTCAAGGTTGTCAGCTTGGCAAATCGCCTCCAAGAGCAGCCGTTTGGTACCGCGGGTGAGTTGGCTCTCCGCGGCCCGCAGATCGTCCCCGGGTACTGGAAGCGTCCAGACGAGACGGCAAAGGCCATTCAAGAGGGATGGTTTTATACTGGGGATGTGGCTGTCATGGATGAGCAAGGGTGGGTGTACATCGTTGACCGCGTGAAAGACATGATTGATGCGTCGGGTTACAAGGTATGGCCTCGCGAAGTTGAGGATGCTCTCTATCTCCACCCTGCCGTGGCGGAGGCAGCAGTGGTAGGAGTACCTGACCCGTATCGTGGTGAGACGGTGAAAGCCTTTGTTGCACTGCGTGCCGACCAACAAGCCACGACGGCGGAGGAAATTCGCCTGTTTGTAAAGGAACGGTTAGCCACATATAAAGTTCCAACTAGTGTCGAAATTGTTCCAGAAATTCCTAAAACTGTTTCGGGAAAGTTTCTGAGAAGAGTGCTCCGGGAACAAGAAATTAAGCACCAAACAGATCAACCGCCTAATACTTCAGCACAGTGATTATTGAACGATTAGTTCAGTATCTGGTAAGCGGTAAGGCTGATCGTTGACACATTATAGAGCGGACTGTTCACTGCCAAGGAACCGGGTTAACGATAGCGAACGGCTAAACATTCCAACGGTTACAGATATTAGTGAAGTATTTATCTTTAGCGAAGATGATGGTATAGTGCTTATATACAAAATACCAACTAGTCAGTTTGGAGATGATAGCATTGTTGCAAAATGAAGAAGCATATTACCATTCTTTACAAGATGGTCGGCGTGTATTTTATCGCGGTGAAATAATACCAGATGTGATGCAACATCCTGTGTTATCCTCTGCGATCCGCCATGCGGCTGTGGACTTTCGCATGGCGCATGACCCTCAGTATCAGGAACTTGCGGTGATCGATGATCCCCGCGATCCCTATAGCCGTTTCTATCAGATCCCTGAAAGCGCATCCGACCTGAAAAAACGCAGAGATTTAATTGCCGAAGGCACGCGTCTGGGAGGTACGGTCGTTCCGCTAATTCATGAAATCGGCACGGATGCGATTTGGGGATTAATGGAATCCACCTATATATTAGATCGCGATTACGGCACACATTACAGCGAGCGGGTGAAGAATTTTTGGGAACAAGCCCGCCATCATGATTACGCGTTAGCGGTGGCTCAGACCGACGTGAAAGGCGATCGCAGCAAGCGCCCTGCAGAACAAGTTGACCCAGATATGTATCTGCGAATCGTGAAACGAACCCCTGATGGAATTGTTGTCCGTGGGGCAAAGGTGCACACATCTGTCTCCGTTAATGCAAATTGGCTCATCGTACTTCCAACCCGTGAACTTCGGGAATCGGATAAGGATTACGCCGTAGCGTTTGCCATCCCTGTGAATACACCTGGTCTGACATTAGTGGCCAGCCCTTTCTTGAGTGGTCCCTATCGCGACATGGAACGGCCGATCAGTAGTCACCACAAGATGGTAGAAACGTTTACTTGGTTCGATGATGTCTTCGTTCCTTATGACAATGTCTTTTTGAACGGGGAATGGCAAGTGGCGGGTACGATGGCTAAGGCGTTTGTGGAATTTCACCGATTTACCGCTGTGTCTTATAAATTACCCTTGCTTGAGGCGCTGACGGGGGTTGCGTCGCTCCTCGTGCGCTATAACGGGTTGGCTAAGGCGCGGCACATTCAAAATGCACTGAGCGATTTAGTGCTCTATGAGATGACGGTGCGGTCCATCTTGGATAATGCCGCGGATCGCGGGGAATGGGTGGAGCCGGGTATCTTTCGGCCCAATATCCCACTGGTCAATTTAGCCAAATATCACTTCGCCACAGGGCTTCATCAGGCATTCCACCACGTTCAGGACATTGCTGGAGGGATGTTAGTGACGGCACCATCCGCAGAGGACATGGTGCATCCAGAGATCGGTCCGGTTCTCAACCGATACTTGCAGGGACAAAACATAAATGGCAAACAACGCCTGCAAGCGCTCTATTTAGCGAGCGACTTGGTAGCATCTGACTTAGCCGCATATCATCTAGTACTGGCTGTGCATGCCGAAGGGTCGATTGAAGCGGAAAAAATGACTGCCGTGAAAGCGTATCCATGGGGACATGCCGAAGCTGAAGCCAAGCGATTGGCTGGAATTAAGGAAGAACACCCACCGAAGGCATAACGGCAGATTTGGCTCGACGATAAGCTTCTGGTTTAGCAGAATGAAACTGGGGTGTTTAATCCCCGGAGTGCTTTGATCTGGAAAGCCGTCCGTTAGGTGATACACCAATCGGTCAAGCGATGGGTGGTATATGCAAGAGATCGCGGTGAGTGTTGGGCAGAGATGCACTTGGCTCAACAACTTTATATCATGGATTCAAGCTCGGGTTAGCGCCGGCAACAAGAACTAATTATCTCAGGCATTTTACTGTCATTAAAGAGTCGGTGTTATTGCCTGCCACTGCAGTCCAACCATCAACAGTGACGAGAGAAGTTGCGCAAGGGGAAGGTTGTCACCGTTTCAGCATGGCGGCAAGCCCCCGTCCCCATAAACTTCTTGCTACTGGTCGGCAGCAACGCGTCGGTGTTTTGACAGCACTGGAATGAAAAGTCCGGGTGACCAATAGCCGAATATCGTGGCGTCTGATTGCAAGGAAAGAAACTCAAAGAGAGGTGAAGCGTTGTATGGTCGACGATGTGGTGATTGTGGATGGTGCGCGTCTGGCTATAGGATCATTTGGTGGTCGTCTTAAGTCCACGCCGGCCCACGAAATGGGCGGAATTGTTGTGCAGGAAACTTTGAAGCGTTCACAGGTTGCCCCCGAATCCGTGGATGAAGTGATTATGGGATGTGTAGGGCAGGTGTCGGGGGACGCCTACATTGGACGCCGAATTGCACTGCATGCAGGACTTCCCGTGACATCGACTGCGCAGACCGTTAATCGATTGTGTGGGTCGGGCCTGCAAGCCATCATATCGGGAGCCCAATGGTTAAAAGCTGGAGATGCCTCCGTCATCGTGGCAGGCGGGGCAGAGAACATGAGCCGCTTGCCCTATTATGTGTGGAACCGTTGGGGCCGGCGGCTGGGTAACGGAGAACTCGAAGATGGCGTGTTGAGCACTGTAACCGACCCTTTTGGACACTATGCTATGGGTGTCACCGCTGAGATTGTCGCACAACGTTTTCATGTTTCACGCGAGGATCAAGATCGATTGGCTTGGGACTCGCAACAGCGCGCGTATCAAGCAATAAATTCCGGGCGTTTTACAGATCAGATCGTCCCCGTTTCTGTTAGTGAAGGACGCCGTCAGGAGATATTTCAAGTAGATGAACATCCACGCGACAGCACGCTGGAACAACTTAGTCAGCTGCGCCCAGTATTTCGCAAAGATGGTACCGTAACAGCCGGAAATTCCTCGGGAATTAATGACGGCGCTGCTGCCGTACTTATGATGACTGCCGCTGAGTCCTCGCGCAGACAACTCGAGCCACGCGCGCGCCTCGTCAGTTACGCTGTAGCCGGCGTGGAACCAGAAATTATGGGCTATGCTCCTGTAGATGCCATTGCAAAAGTCTTGCGACGCGCTGATCTGACCATAGATCAAATGGATTTGGTCGAATTGAATGAAGCTTTCGCAGCGCAAACTGTGGCGGTAGTGCGTGATGCTCATTTAAATTGGGAGCGAACCAATGTCAACGGAGGAGCGATTGCCTTAGGTCATCCTTTAGGGGCCACAGGGACCATTTTAACAGTCAAACTGCTATATGAACTGGAAGCACGTGGAATGCGATATGGATTGGTTACGATGTGTATAGGCGGGGGGCAAGGAATTGCCGCCATTTTTGAGAATCTGCGCCGATAACGAATACATTGCATTCTAATAGGCCAAACGGCACACACGGAGATAAGCAAATAAATGGAAGACTCCTTTAGACTCGCGCTCGAAGACAGTTGTTGGTCGTGATGTGGAGACGAATTGTGATCTGATTGAGTTGCTTAATATTGTGGATGATTTTCCGGTGTGCGCTCGCTGACGAAAAGTCAGCTGCAACCTGCTAACCAGTGGCCGCAACTTGCGGATATCGTGATTGCGCTTTTCTTGGCCGCGATTCATGGACATGTACGCGATCGGGGTTAGCGTGTGGAGGTCTAGAAACCCGCTGATCGAGAGGGGGCGCATCTCGATAGAGCGAAGAAGTAATTTGGCAAGAATGTCCTTTTGTCCATGGCAACAATATTTCGCCAATTATCACAATAATGTGTCTTAAGGATAGAGCAAGATATCTGGAGAGAGACAGCGTCTCTTTTCAACAAATGAATGGAGAATGGTCTCGTGGCTCGGCGGCTCATATCGACATGGATTCTATCTGTAGGGTCTTATGTTTAGTGCTGAATGAGTCTCGACCACGCCAGATGCCTTGAGTGCCGCGTTTTACAGAAGCTCCGAAGAAGACCGGTTAATAAGAAGTTCTGAAACCAGTTCTTGGTAGGGAAATGGGCAGTAGGGATCAAAAATTAGAAATCGGGCACCAATCCTTAAAGCGGGAGTAAAGAGGTTTGAGAAGAAAAGCCTTGGAAGGGAGGTGGTGCGATGCGGCGCTGAGGAGATTGCTCGTCATGAACAATGTGGAAGACTGGGGAACTCAGCCAAATTAAGAAAGGATGAGTGTAGGTGAGTACAATAATACCTTTGGATTCCGATAAGGATCTGGTGGCACGGTTGGACCGTATTCCCGTATGGCCGTATCGCACCTCAGTACTATGGGTAATCGGTATTGGGTATTTATTGGCGTTCTTTGACATTACCAATGTGGGATTTGCCTTGCCTGTGATCAGCAAGCAGTTTCACATAGCGGCAAGTGCCGCCGCTATTCCCATTACCGCGAGTTTGTTAGGGTACATCTTGGGATCATATGTTAATAGCACTTTTGCCGATGCCCGTGGACGAAAAGTCGCGATTATGTCGGCAACCGGGCTCTTTACGGTCGGATCGTTGGCCTGTGCGGCATCTTTTGACCTGACATGGCTCATTGTATGGCGGTTTATTACGGGCATGGGAATTGGGGCCGAAATCGCTGCGATCTCTGCTTATGTTGGAGAAGTGTCACCGGCGCCCATTCGCGGACGTTACACAGGGTGGGCCAATGTGTTTGCCTTTTCCGGATTTGCAGTGGTTCCATTTGTCGCGTTAGCATTAGTGCCGCATTTCAATTGGGGTTGGCGTGGTTTGTTTTTTGTGGGGGCGCTAGGGGGACTGACGTTATTTTGGTCTGCCCGAATGCCTGAGTCTGCGCGGTGGCTGTTAGCTCACGGGCGTGTAGATGAGGCGGAACGGGTGATCATGGAAGCGGAGCGAGTTGCAATCAACAAGACAAAAGGGGTGTTGCCCGAACCTATAATTCTCGCGGGAGAGACTCACAGCCAGGAATTTCCTACCCGTGCATTACTCAAGAATCCCTATGTTGGGCGGCTCGTGCTATTGCTACTTATATGGACATTTATGTATTTAAGTGACTACGCATGGCTGGGACTGGCTCCGACATTTTTGGTAGACAAAGGATATTCATTAACCAACAGTATTGTGTTTCTATTGGTCACGGGAATCGGATATCCTGTAGGAGCTCTAACTGCGGCATGGCTGGGTGACCGGTTCGAACGAAAGTATTCGATCTTGGTGGGCATTTTAATCTGGGTGACTGGTCTCATTGTCATTGGCGTCATCCCGACACCTATTATCATTTACATCGCCGGCTTTGTTCTGTCCGCTGCTCTCACATTCTTCTTCCCACTTCTATACGCCTTAACAGCTGAAAGTTTTCCAACGCGGGCGCGCGCATCTGGCGTGGCGTTAACTGATGGCGTTGGCCATATTGGGGGAGCTTTGGCTCCGATTTTAGCGATGGCTGCCTATGTGGCATTTGGTTCGCAGGGCTTTATGGTGGCATTTCTCTATATGGCAGCAACTGGACTGGTCAGTGCGGTATTGGTGCCATTCGGCATCAAGGCGACTCGCCAATCTCTAGAAGTTGTGGATGACGATACGACTTTGACAACCTCTGTTTCCTAAAGGCCTGCAAATACAACTCAGTCTGTGCGAGAGCCCGGAGCAACCTGCGGGCTTTTCCGCGAGTTGGCCTATTCTTGAGGAATTTGTTTTTTTTAGGAGAGGGATGAGCTCGATTAATCGTCCGCATGGGTGAAAAGCACCGACGATCCTTCGATCCTCGAGAGTGTCAAAATCCTAGATCGTCCCCCAGAGCGCTGATGGCTTCGATGCACCCACGCGACTGCAATTCACGACAGGGAACGGTGGACCCGAATATGGAGGTTGGATTTTTTTGATCAGCGAATAGGGTACGGTCACGGGCGCGGAACGGAACCAATTTGTGGTAGGAACAAGTTCGAGAAGGGACCGCCTAATAGAAAAATAATGATACAAGACGGAATTAGCAGAATAAAGGGGCTATATAGAGATAAATGCGGTAGGCGCTGCCATACCGCATTTGAATTTATATGGTACTAAATATAATAATGCGTATTACAACCGTAATATATTTAAACCGCATAACACAAAAGAACTAGGGGGGTTGGATGGACATGAAATTTACTGAATTAGGATTAGAACATTTCAAGACGCGCGTGGAGGAAGGGGTGGGGATATTAGAAATTAATAGACCGCCGGCCAATGCGCATAATCTGGAAGTGTTGCAGGAGCTGGACCAGGCAATTATGGCCATTCGATTTGATAATGATGTCAAGGCTGTCATCTTTACCAGTGCACTCACGAGGTTTTTTTCTGCAGGGTTTGACATTACCGTGCTGCGGGATGAAACGCCAGAATATGTCGGATTGTCCAGCCAGTTTAGCAAAGAAGTGATGCTGAAAATTCAGAGTACACGCAAGATCTTCATTGCCGCGATTAATGGCCACTGCATGGGAGGCGGACTGGAGTTAGCCATGGCATGTGATTTGCGATTCTGCGCGAATGATTCACATATCAAGCTTGGCATGCCGGAGATTACCTTGGGTCTCATTCCGGGAGAGGGCGGCACCCAGATGCTGGGGCGCATGGTCGGTAAGTCTAAGGCGCTGTACCTGATGATTTCAGGAGAGACCTTTGATCCGGCCCGCGCGGAAGAAATGGGTGTGGTGGATAAATTGGTCGACAGCCAAGAGCTTATGGACTATACCATGGAATTTGCGAAGAAGCTGGCAAAAGGACCGGGTTTGGCCATCGGTTACAACAAACTGGCGTTGAACGAGGCATTGGACTTGCCTCTGCCGAGCGCTCTGGCATTTGAACGGGAACTCCAGAACCAAGCGTTGGCGTCGAAAGATGCCAAAGAAGGCTCAACGGCATTTACGCAAAAACGGGCCCCAAGGTTTACGGGACAATAAAGGGCGAACCGAGCATGGTGTTGCCACAAAACAGGTGGCAGTGATGGAGGGGATAAATCATGGCCGAGTCCACGGGTGGACCGAAACGGGTCATCGAATGGGGAGAATATCAGGGCGTCCGAAAGTTTGAACATCCTGATGAATTGGCTCCCGCGATGCGGGAACTCATGCTGAAGATGCTGACAACGCAGGCGGACACGGAATTTGCATCGGTACAGCAGCATCGGCCTTGGCTCGATACCGCACCCAGTGTCAATGACCGTCTAACCATCAGCCGTATCCTGGCTGATGAAATGCGGCATGGGTGGCAAATGTGCCAGTTGCTGCAAGAGTTTCAACCTGAAGGACAGGAGGCAATCGATTGGCTTCTGCATGCGGATCTGGGCAGTCACCGACTCGATTCCTTCAACATGGCGTACGAGTCATGGCCCGATGTGCTCGCGTTTACGTGTCTGGTGGACCGGGTAGGCATCCATCAGTTAAAAGCATTTGAAGGGTGTGGTTATGCGCCGCTTGCCCGAGCTATTCCTCTGATGCTGGTCGAAGAGCAGCTGCATATCAACTTTGGCTACAATGGCATTAAGCGGATGGCGCGGGATCTTGCGACCCAACCCCTGGCGCAGCAGGCCGTGAACAAGTGGTTTCCGCGGGCGTTGGATATGTTTGGCCATTCCCAATCGCGTTCTAGCGAGGCGGCGGTACGGTTCGGTATAAAAAGATGGCAAAATGAGGATGCCCGCCAGCTCTATCTGGAAGACGTCCGGCAGTTGTTTCAAAATGTGAATGTGGTGCTGCCCGATCCGTCAGTCGATCGCCGGATTATCTAATGGGACATACCCAAGGGAGGAGAGAAGGCGATGCCATCTAAGACGGCTCCAGGCTACAACGTCACGCAAGCGATATTCGCGCGCGCGGTTCAGGGGGATGTGACGAGGCCCGCCGTGTACTATCAAGACCAAGTGTGGACGTATGGGGCGGTGATCCGCCAAGTTTATCAGGTATCCAATGGTCTCCGCACCTTGGGTGTGGAACCTGAACAGCGTGTGGTGATTCTGGGCTATGACTCGCCCTATACGATGGCCGCGCTGTTCGGCGCCATGCACCGGGGCGCTGTCCCCATTCCGCTGAATACGAGCCTGCCCATGGAGGATTATCTATATTACCTTGAGGATAGCCGTGCTAAGGTTCTCTTTGTAGAATCGGCGATATGGGCGCAGTTGGCACCTGCCTTGCGGACGCGGGATGTGCCTTTGTCAAGCGTGATATTGCTGCCTAGTATTGGAATAGGATTATCGGCTGACGAGGCAGCTTATGCCGGGCCGCTGCTCTTTTACCGTGAATGGGTAGAACAGCAGTCCGTGCTGCCTCAGGAACCGAGAACCCGGGCCGACGACCCGGCATTTTGGCTGTACAGTTCAGGGAGCACCGGGGCTCCCAAGGCGGCAGTGCATCTGCACAAAGACATGATGGTGTGCAACCGCCTCTATGCAGAAGGCATCTTGCACATTACACAACAGGATCGACTCTTCTCAGCTTCGAAGCTCTTCTTTGCTTATGGGCTCGGAAATGGTTCATATTTCGCGTTGGCCAATGAAGCCTCCGTTGTTTTGGAACCGCGCAAGCCCGACGCTTTGACGGTGCTTCAAGATATTGCTCACTATCGCCCGACAATCTTCTTCGGGGTTCCTACGTTATTCAATGCGATATTGCGCCATCCGCAAAGCCGAGATTATGACCTGAGCTCACTCCGGGCGTGCGTCTCGGCGGGTGAACCGTTGCCCGCTGAAATCTACACACGGTGGAAAACGGCGTATGGCGTAGAGATTCTTGACGGCATCGGGTCGACGGAAGTGTTGCACATCTACATTTCCAATCGCCCGGGGCAATCGACACCAGGAAACACAGGTGCGGTGGTGCCTGGCTATGCCGTTCAAATTCTCGATGATCAGATGCACGTGGTGGACCCCGGGACGGTGGGAGATCTCTATGTTCAGGGCGACAGCATCTCCCCGTATTATTGGGGTCAGTATCAAAAAACGCGGAGTAGTATGATCGGTGAGTGGTTTAAGACGGGGGACAAGTACTATGAAGATGGGGATGGGCACTTTGTATACTGCGGGCGGTCAGATGACATGATTAAGGCGGGTGGGATCTGGGTGTCTCCCATCGAGGTGGAAAACGTTCTCCTAGAGCATCCAGCAGTGGCCGAAACGGCCGTAATTGGGGCCTTAGATGCTGATGATCTGGCCAAACCCGTTGCCTATGTGGTCCTTGGGGATGAGGGTAATCCCTCAGAACGCCTTGCCACGGAATTGCAAGAGTTTGTAAAGAGTCGGCTAGCGCACTATAAATATCCCCGCGAAATCCATTTTGTCGAGGAGCTTCCCAAAACGGCTAGTGGCAAGATTCAGCGGTATCGACTGCGTAATGGCATGGTAACATCATGAGCAAGGTCCTGTCCCTGACGGACGCCATCCACGAATACATTACTCCGCACTGCTCCGTCTTTATCGGGGCCGCCCATGAAGCCCTCATTCCCTTTGCGGCGGTTTATGAAATCATTCGCCAGGGAACTCAGCACTTGACGTTCTGTGCACCGATCTCTGATATTGCGAGTGACCTCTTGGTGGGGGCTGGATTGGTAGATTGCATTTATGCGGCCTGGTCGGGAAATGTCTCTGGGGGTCTCGGACATAATCTTCGCCGTGCGGCGGAACATGGAGTGCCCCATGCGGTGGAGATGGTCGACTACAGCAATTATGCCATGGCGTTGGCCTTGCAAGCGGCTGCCATGGGTGTCCCATTTTTGCCGACACGCAGTTTGAACGGCTCGGACCTAATCCGCAGCCGCGCGGGATTTGAGCCATTTATGTGGCATGGACAGCCATTGGTTGCCGTGCCTGCCTTGCAGCCCGATGTAGTCATTCTCGGGGTGCAAAAAGCTGACGCCGACGGGAATGCCGCTATTGACGGTCCCGTCGGCATGACCCACGAGTCCTTAATGGCCGCTCGCCACGTCGTGGTACTATGCGAGGAACTGGTGGCAAAAGGCCACCTTGGCCAGGAATCTTGGCATCTAACGGTTCCGGGCTTCTTGGTGGATGCTGTGGTAGCAGTTCCTTATGCTTTCCATCCTTCACCGTGTCTCGGCTACTACGGGCGGGATACGGCATTCTTCCAACAATATCATCGGGAAAGTCGTGATCCTCAGGAATTTCACCAGTGGTTGCAGGATTGGGTCTACGTGGATGGTCACGCCGACTACCTGCGGCGTTTGGGCAAAGACCGGCTGACCCATGTCAAGAGCGAGGAGGGTGTGATGTCATGGCCCTGAAAGAGCCCAATCCCGTCCAGATGATGGTCATCGAGGCAGCCCGGCACATTCGCGATGGAGAAATTGCGAACGTGGGGATGCGTTTGCCATTGCTTGCTTTCGCTCTGGCCAAGATGACCCATGCGCCTCATGCTCTCGGCTTTTTCGATGCGGGCATTGTGCGTTCTTTGCCGGTCAAAAAGGCTTTTGTCACCATGTGTGATGCGGAAAACGTGCGGGGCAGCGTCTGGTGCACTGATATGATGGATTTGATGAATTTGATGCAGCGGGGCAAAGTGGATGTGGGAATCTTAGGTGGTGCTGAGGTGGACGGCTTCGGCAATCTGAACACGTCCTATATTGGCCCGGCCGACGCCCCACGCGTCAAACTGCCCGGTTCCGGAGGAGCGTGTGACATTGCTATGCTCAGCCGCCGCACGGTCATCATGATGGCGCACGACAAGCGCCGGCTGGTGTCCCGTGTGCAGTACATCACCTCGCTGGGCTATGGGCACGATGGGCGAGAACGTGAGCGTCTCCACATTGGAGGAGGGCCAGAAGTTTTGGTGACCGACCGCGCCACCTTTACCTTTCACAATGATGAGCATCGCGCCGCCTTGCACAGTATTCATCCAGGCTTTACGCTAAGCGAAGTGGCCGACCGCACGGGGTGGGAGATTATTCCTCAAGGGGCAGTGCCCATGCAGACGAAACTGCCCTCAGATACGGAGTGGAGCGCCTTAGGCCGACTCGATCCGGACGGTTTTTGGACGGGAGGCGGTTAATAAGCATCATGGGGGTACCGGAATGCAATCGCAATCGCTATTTTTTACATTATTTGGAGATTATATTATGCACCACGGAGGGACGGTGCGAGCCGCAAGTTTAGTCAAAATGATGGGAGAGTTTGGAGTGTCGCCCTCCGCCGCCCGGGCGGGGCTGTTCCGTTTGTCTCAGAGTGGTCTGGTGGATGTTCAACGGGAGGGGAAGCAGAGTCATTATATGCTGTCCGCTGCGGGTCTGCGGCACTTGCGGGATGGGACTCGCCGAGTGTATCAGCCCGAGCGGCACCAGTGGGATGGATTGTGGCGGCTATTTATCTATACGGTATCCGAGGCACGGCGGGAGCAGCGGGACCTTGTGCGTCGCGAGCTGCAGTGGCACGGCATGGCCCCGCTGGCTCAGTCCACATGGATTTCGCCGAATCCGCTGGAAGAAGTGCTGCGGGAATTGGTGGATGAATATCTGCGGGAGGATGTGGCGGACATCGTCGTGGGGCACCGGGAGGGCAGTTCTCGCGAGCTCGTTCAGCGCTGCTGGGATCTTGAGGCCGTTCGCGCCCAGTACGTCGCGTTTCTCCATGCGTGGCAGCCTTTTACAGATTCCGGAGCAAACTTGGAACCGAGCGTGGCATTTGTCCGCCGCATTGAGCTTGTCCATGCTTACCGAAAGTTTCTCAATATTGACCCGAACTTGCCAGAGGATCTGCTGCCCCAACCATGGATAGGGTACGACGCCTATGAATTGTTCCAGTCCTTGCATGCTCAATGGGCGCCTACGGCTGACCGTTTTTTTCTTTCGGTATTTGAACCGTAAATCCTAAGGAGGCCGCGATGAGAGTTTTTGAGACGGTGGATCGTGTGGCTTTATGCGATACCGATGCTTCCGGCATCGTGCACTTCATGTTTGTATTGCGTTTTTTTGAAATTGGGGAACGGGAAGCTTTCCGTATGCTGGACGTCAAGGTGGGCGACCCTGCGCGTAGTGGCATTCATTTGCCGCGGGTACACGTCGAAATTTCTTATCACCACCCTTTGTTTGCGGACGACCTCATTACGATTCAGACGCAATGTAGCCGGATAGGCCGTACGTCTATGGAATGGGATCATCAACTGTTGCGAGATGGCGTATCGTGCGTATCGGGAACGATGACGGTCGTGCTGGTCGATCCCGAGACACAGCGGCCGATGATGATCCCCGATGCGTGGCGAGAATTTTTCGCCAGCTTGCCAACCCGGTAGGTCATGATCTCGGAGTGGAGGAGGCTCTATCACAGGAGGGCAGGTGCAGGTCTCGCCAACTTCGATGAGCTTCACGCATCTTCTACTGCTAGATCTCATGCACTCACGAGTTCGTCAAGACCGGTTCGTCTGCCCCATGAAGGGCAGTGCGGTGAGAACCATGACGGCAGATATCAGCGGTAACATGGCGAACCGGCCGGGATGGAAGAGAAGGCTGATCATCTGTTTAAGAAAACGGGGGCAAAAATCGTACAGGTTGACATTTTCTTTGCCATCCTTTCGAGCCAGCCCGTACCAACGATTCTGATTATATCACTTACGCTTCAGAAAAAACACGCAATTAAGCCTTGACAGAGACAAAGTGAAGTGCTAAAAAGATATTTAGAAAACGTTTTCTAAGGAAGGTTATGAAGACTCTAAAAGATGTTGCTTTAAAGGCTGGGGTATCTATTGCAACGGTATCCAGGGTGCTAGGAGGGGAGTACCCGGTATCGGCTACTACGAAACAACGAGTTCTTGATGCTATTGGCGTCCTCGACTATCATCCTAACGGTGTCGCGCGGAGCCTACGGAGCGCTAAGACCCATACGCTAGGAGTGCTTGTCCCGGATTTGGCGAACCCTTACTTTATGCAACTGGTTCGGGCGATAGAGAACACGGTTAACGACTTAGGATACCATCTACTCGTGGCTAGTTCGAATGAAAGTGCTGACCTAGAACGCGATTTGTTGCGGATTTTTCTAGAAAAGCGCCTAGATGGTGTGGTGATGGCGCCCGTATCGTTGGATGGCTCGGATGTATTCTCGTCCTTTATAAGTGGAACGGTTCCGGTGGTGTTTGTCGATCGCATAATAGGCGGTTTATTAGTTGATTCAGTGCGGGAAGAAGGACGCCGCTCATCTCAAAAGCTCACAAATTACTTGATAGATCAAGGGCACAGCCAGATTGCGATTATCAATCGGCATGGCGCTACGAGCACAGCAAATGAACGAGAACAGGGTTTCCGTGATGCGATGCTTAGCGCCGGAATTGGTATACAAAAGGAGTACGTAGTGGTAGGTGAATATGATCAGGAGACGGGATACCGGGCCGGTAAACGTTTTCTATCAATGGGTAAGAAAACACCCACCGCAGTGTTTTGCACAAACAACCTTATCACGTTAGGGCTTTTGCAAGCGGTCTACGAGGTTGGCGGCCATGTTCCGAACGACCTTTCAGTGGTCAGTTTTGGAGATCCATTCACCGCAGACTTTATTTCACCGAAAATGACCATTGTTGTGCAAAATCCCGTTCAAGTCGGTAGCCAAGCGGCCAGAGTACTGCTACGGAGATTAGAAGGTACAGATACACAAGAGAGGCCAGAGGAGATTATTTTGCCCACATCCATCCGGTTGGGAGAATCTGTGCAACGTATAAATATCTAGTGATGCAGAAGGGAGGGTACGACCTGTGGCGATTCCGGTGGATGCGGTGGCGGCCTATTCGAAACCTCCCATGTGTCACTCTGCGACGTTGACTCAGTTGGCGGATGGGCGGCTATTTTGCGCCTGGTATGCCGGATCCTATGAATGCGCTGCTGATACTGTATTGCAGTGGTCATGCCGCGGAGTGACTGGAAAGTGGTCGGATGCCAGGACGATCGCGAGCTTTGGCGGCTACGGGGTAGGCAATCCGGTAGTCGACTGTGACCCAGTAACCGGGGATCTTTCCTTGTACTTTGTCGTTCTATCGGGGCCGTGGTGGACCGATTCTTTGCTGGTTGCGATCAAATCGTTTAATGATGGCCAAACGTGGTCGGCCCCCGTTCTCATTTCTCCAGAACGTGGCCTCATGTGTAGAACAAATATAGTGCACCTACAAAGTGGGCTGCTGTTGTTGCCCATTTATCGGGAAAGACAGTTTTCACCATTGGTTCTACGGTCGGGCGACAACGGTCAAACGTGGGAGATGGTGGGAGATACCACGGTTTCTGGGAGAGCTATACAGCCTGCGATTATAGAACTCTCCAGTGGGACGCTCGCCATGTACTTGAGGACAACAACAGGACGGATTTTTGTTTCCTATTCGTTCAATAATGGCGCGAGTTGGACGGCTAGTCAGCCGACCGCACTACCTAATCCTAATAGTTCGGTGGCTGTTATCCGAATCGCAGATGGAAGACTTGTATTGGCATATAATCCTTCGGAAAGTACCCGGGATACCTTAGCTTTTTGCCTATCAGCCGATGACGGTCAGACGTGGAGTGATCCAAATGTCATCGCATCGCAACGTAATGCGGAATACTCTTATCCTACTCTTTATGAGGACGTTCAAGGTTCGGTGCATGCGGTGTTTACACAGAATCGCTCCTCGATCATGCACGGTATCTTGTTGAATTAGCGACAAATTCCACCGATAAAATTCGATGAAGGAGGCTTTAAAAATGCAGAAAAAACGGATAATAGCAACTTCTATTCTCTGTGGGGCTTCTACTTTTCTTATCACTGCGTGTGGAAGTACTAGCCCGAGTTCGACCTCGGCCGCATCGTCGGCCAAGAAAGTTACCGTAACATTGTGGTCGTGGACCCCGATCGATAGTACGATGAACACGATTGTGGCTCAAATTGAGAAGAAGTACCCTAACATTAACATTCAGACTAATATCGAACCGAACTCCGATTATCTCATTGCCTTAAAGTCTGCCGCTGCATCGGGGTCGTTGCCAGATATTGTGGGGTTGTCGGCTGGATCTTTGACACAAGAGTATCAACCAAATTTACAACCGCTAAACTCGGTGGCTAATACACTGTGGGGATCCTCGTGGAAGCAAGACTTTCCGGCAGCAGCTTTGTCTCAGGCGATGTTAGGGAATCCGAAGGGAAATACCAACACCTATATGCTGCCTCAAGAAGTCGAGGTAATCAATATCTGGTACAATCGGCAAATTTTTCAACAACTGCATTTGAATCCACCTTCGAGTTTCGCCCAGCTTGCGACCGATGCGCATAAAATGCAAAGTGCGGGCTACATTGGATTTTATGAAGGCGGAGCCCAAACAGATTTTGTCGAGTGGATGTACATGCAAATAGCCGCGCAGACCGATCTCTCGGCTTTGGAAGCTTCGGCTCGCGGAACGCCGGAGTGGACTCAACCGGGAATGATTAAAGCCGCTGAGTACTGGAAAAAATTCTTCACTGACAAAGTTTTTCAGGCGGGCGCACTGGGAGACGAGCAATATCCCACTGGGGCCAACCTTTTTGCAGCCGGACGCGTGGGTATGATGTCTCTTGGGTCGTGGTGGTTGCAAGAATCTCAGTTGTCGACGTCGCCCGCAGGTCTAAAAAGCATGCAAGATTATGGTACATTTTTCCTTCCGCCTATGGCTCCAGGGCTGAAAGCCACACCGCCTATGGGGGGTGTGGATTTTGGGTGGGGACTCACGAAAAATGCGGACAAATCAGCAGGGGTGGAAAAGGCAACCAAAGAGGTCCTGAAAGAACTGATTAGTGGCGTGGGCGAACAGGTATCTTTGAATCAAATGAACGATTTACCGGCATTTAAGGGAATGAACCCGACAATTTCACTCAATAGTCACATTTTGAGTCTCTATCACAATTATCTTCAAGAAATCAAAGTGGCGCATAACCACGAGATTGGTAATCCAACTGTGGCGGAAGCGTTGGTGAGTAACTTGCAGGCGGTAGGCGCTGGAACCGAGAGCCCATCAGCAGCAATGCAAGCGATTCAGAAGGTCGCCGTGTCACAAGGGCAATCCTAGAGACGGGGTGACAAAACCACGAAAAAGTTGTCCGTATTATGCGGGTTTCGAGGATAGGATAGGGGGACGATTATCATAGGACCCTAGATCGGCAACGTCAGCGGCGTGAGGTGGCTAACACGCCACCTCGATGAGCTGATGCGCAATTCCTTGTTATGGCTATGAATATACTAGGGAGGGCACGTTGTGCATACAACACCCTATGGGAGCAGTACAAGATGGCGGGGATGGATTTATGTTGTTCCAGCACTAACTTTGTTTATTATGTTCATGCTGATCCCAATTGTTGAAAATATCTTAAACAGTCTCAGTCGTCAAGGGGTTACTGGAGTGACATGGAGCAACTACCGCGCGATGTTCCATGACCCCATATTCGGAGTGTCGCTAAAAAACTCTATTATTTGGTTAGTTTTAACAACGTTTATCCAAATGCTTTTGGGGTTTTTTATTGCTGTGCTGCTCGAGTCACGAATTCGCCGGGGCCGGGGAATGTTCCGCACTTTGCTATTTCTTCCTATGGCGATTACTCCCACGGTTATTGCAATTGTGTTCTCAAATATTTATGCGCCCGATTATGGATTGCTCTTTGGTGTCTTCAAGTCGTTAGGTCTCGTGAACCATTTTCCGGCGCTGTTGGCTAGCCGTCAAACAGTCACTTACGCTTTGATTTTAGTTAATGTATGGCAGTGGGTCGGATTTTACGTCCTGATGTATTCCGTGGGAATGTCTAATATTAGTCGCGAGGTCCTAGATGCTGCGCGTGTTGACGGGGCTGTCGGCTGGCAACGATTGCGCCATATTATTTTTCCTCTGTTGCGTTCGAGTCATATGTCTCTAATGATTTTGGGAGCCATTCAAGCCTTGCAGCAATTCCCATTGATTTATTTGATGACAGAGGGGGGACCAGCCAATTCAAGTCAGGTTCTTGGCACCTACATTTTCCAAACTGCATTTTTGGAAAACAATATGAATTATGCCTCTGCTATTTCTATTGTTTTGTTGTTGATTGCTCTCCTCGTGGCTGGTGTTCAACTAGTGCTGACTCGGGGTAACTTTGCGATTGGAGGTGGGCAATAGATATGATGGAGGGCCGTGGGTCCCATGTGGGCTCCTACATCCTAATGATTGCTATTACCATATTGAGTTTTCTGCCGACGATATATATGGTTGATCTGTCATTTCGGAATCCCGTTTCAAGTTTTTCTCCGACGTTGATCGCGGGCCATCCGACCTTATCCAACTATCAGACAGTCTTGGCGAACCCGGGATTCATGCATTATTTCCTAAATAGCGTGATTGTTTCCTTAAGCACGGTAACACTTACATTACTTTTTTCCGTACTATGCGGATTTGCTGTTTCGCGTCTGAGGATTTGGGGTAATCAACTTGTCTTTTACGTGATCCTAGCGGGACTAATGGTTCCTCTTGCGGGTTTGATTGTGCCCCTGACGGTTACTCTGAAGTCCATGGGGATTTTAAACAACTATTTGGGTCTAATCGGTCCATATACCGCCATTGGGTCTGCGTTTGGACTCTTAGTAGTAAAAGGAGCCATGGATAACTTTCCTATAGAATTGGAAGAGGCTGCCGTATTAGATGGAGCTTCAGCCTGGCGTGTCTTGGCGCAAGTGATTGTTCCCACTATTCGGCCTGCTCTTCTCGTAGTGGCGATCTGGCAATTTTTATATGCATGGAATGAATTTTTCTTAGCTTTGGTGGTTATGACCAATCCCATTATGAAAACAGTGCCGTTAATGCCACTTCAATTTCAGGGCCCATACATGACAGACCCCGGGGCACTCTTTGCTGTGTTAACGCTCATTTCGGTGGTGCCCATGGGCGTATATGCGGCACTTCAACGCTGGTTCGTTGGAGGACTAATGGCAGGCAGCATCAAGGGATGATGAATCTTACACTTTGACTGAGGAGGCAATAAGAATGATCGATACATCACAGGGACATCAGCCTAAAATCGGCATCCGTCCGATAGTTGACGGGCGCCGCGGTGGAATTCGAGAATCTCTTGAGGATGTGACCCTAGCGATGGCTCAAGCGGTGAAAAACTTATTGGAATCAAAACTTCGCCATGCGGACGGCTCTGCCGTTGAGTGTATGGTACCGTCTGCGTGTATAGGCGGCGTCGCGGAAGCCGCTCGCATTGACCGCTGGTTTCAAGAGTCCGGGGTGGGCGCGGCCATTTCTGTAAGCCCATCATGGTGTTATCCATTGGAAACCATGGATATTACGCAAAATATTCCTAAGGCGATATGGGGTTTTAATGGGACTGAACGGCCCGGTGCGGTTTTCTTGGCGGCCCTTTCTTCAGCTCATAATCAATTGGGAGACCCAATTTTTACGATTTATGGTCATGACGTGCAGGATATGACCGACAATGGTATTCCAGAAGACGTCTCTGAGAGGATACTGCAATGGGCGAAGGCCGCCCTTGCCGTCGCCACCATAAAGGGACACGCGTATTTAGCCTTGGGGACTGTGGCGATGGGCATTGCCGCAGGAGATATTGATACGGACTTCTTTCGGCGCTATTTGGGCATGCGAGTGGAACATGTAGACATGGTAGAGTTGCTCCGTAGAATGGAATCGGGAATTTACGATCCGCATGAACTGCAGCGTGCATTAGAGTGGGTAAAGAACAATTGTCCCGAAGGGATCGATGTCAATGCGCAGGGGCTCCAGAGAACCAGAGAACAGAAAGACCGCGATTGGGAAGCGGTCACTAAAATGACGATGATTGCACGCGATCTGATGCAAGGGAATGCCAAACTCGGAGAGTTAGGTTATCTCGAGGAAGCCCAAGGCCATCATGCCATAATCGGAGGATTTCAGGGACAACGCCAGTGGACCGATCATTGGCCCAATGGGGATGTGATGGAGACATTGTTAAATTCTTCGTTCGATTGGAATGGTCCTCGGGAACCGATTGTGTTCGCCACAGAAAACGATGCGCTGAATGCCGTGAGCATGCTCTTCGGACACTTGCTCACGGGCTCCGCACAAATTTTTGCCGATGTGAGAACGTATTGGAGTCCTGAAGCTGTCCAACGTGTTACGGGGCAATCATTGTCAGGACGCGCCAGTGCGGGAGTGATGCACTTGAGCAATTCCGGTGCGGCCGCATTAGATGGTACGGGACGCATGCGTGACCATGGTCAACCCGTTATGAAGCCATTTTGGCAAGTGACTGAAGAGGACATCGAGGCTTGCCTGCAGTCGACAAAATGGTGTCCTGCTGTGGATTTTTTTCGCGGTGGCGGATTTTCCGCGCAATTTGTCACCATGGGGGATATGCCCGTGACGATGGTTCGGCTTAACTTGGTTCGGGGGTTGGGCCCTGTACTTCAGCTCGCCGAGGGTTTCACGGTAACGCTTCCCGAGGAGATGCTGCAGACTCTCAGTGCTCGCACGAATCCTACGTGGCCCCAGACGTGGTTTGTACCGCGTCTAACGGGAAAGGGAGCATTTCGTGACGTGTACTCGGTGATGCAGAACTGGGGCGCTAATCATTGTGCCTTGAGCTATGGACACATTGGAGCCGACCTCATCACGTTGGCTGCGATGTTACGCATCCCAGTGGCCATGCATAACGTGGATGATGGGCGAGTTTTTCGTCCAAGTTTCTGGTCGGCATTTGGTGATATGGCGAGTCAGGGTTCAGATTACCGCGCCTGTTCGGTCCTTGGACCAATTTACCGGTAGAAACTCTGGTAAAAGCGAGGGGGGAATCAAGATGGACCGCTATTCAATAGGTTTGGATTTTGGCACCGAGTCTGGGAGGGCATTGCTAGTCAATGTCGGCACAGGAGAGGAATTGGGGTCCGTAGAACGGCGGTATCGGGATGGAGTAATAACTGAGTACCTTCCCGGAACAAATTGTCGCCTTGACCCGCAATGGGCGTTACAAAATCCCGAGAATTATCTTGATGTGATGTTCAGTGCAATTCCGGAACTCCTTTCGAAGTCTGGGGTCAGTCGTTCGCATATCATTAGTCTAGGTGTCGCGTTTACCTCTTGTACAGTGCTTCCTGTGGATTCTAGTGGCACGCCCCTTTGCCTGATTGACGAATTTCGTGACCATCCGCATAGTTGGGTCAAGCTGTGGAAGCACCATGCGGCAATTGAAGAAGCCGAGATTATGGAGCGCCTATTAAGACAACAAGACCCGCATTGGCTGGCGCGCTATGGCCACCACGTATCAGTGGAGTGGTTGTGGCCTAAGCTCTTGGAAGTATTACAAGAGGATCCGGTGATATTTTCGGCGACTGACCGCTTTGTCGAAGCCGCCGACTGGATTGTGTATCAGCTCACAGGCCAATGGTCCCGCAACATTGGTGGTGCAGGATTCAAAGCGTTTTTTCAGGACGACTTGCCCCCAGTTGAATCGATATTTGCGGCACAATTTCCCCAGCTGGCGCACGTAACTGAAACCAAACTTCGTGGCCCCGTGGTGTCTATAGCAACCTCGGTGGGTCAGATCAGACCAGGGATTGCACGAAGTATCGGATTAAGTACGGACACCGTCGTGGCGGCCGGAATGATTGACGCGCATGCGGCCGTATTGGGGAGTCGAGGGATCGGGTCGGATACCATGACATTGGTCATGGGCACATCAACATGTCATCTGGTTTTGCATGATCGCTTGACTGAAACGGAGGGAATCTTTGGGGTTGTCAAGGACGGACTGATACCGGGACAGTTTGCCTATGAAGCGGGGCAACCGGCCGTAGGAGATTTGCTAGCGTGGGTCGTGGGTTTGCAGCCAGCTAATCGTGATGGGGATCCGTATGAGGAGTTAGAGAATGAAACAGCGCTCATGGCGCCAGGACAGTCTGGGTTGCTGTGCATGGACTGGTGGAATGGCAATCGTTCGGTATTGGGAGACGAGAGCTTGTCTGGAGCCGTACTGGGCTTACGGCTGAATACGTCTGTTGCCGATGTTTATCGTGGGGCGATGGAGAGCACGGCATTTGGAACTCGTCGCATTATCCAGGCTTTCGAAGAGGCTGGCATAGGATGTGAGCACTTGGTGGCCGGAGGCGGACTTCCTTATAAGAGCACAGTGCTGATGCAAATTTATGCGGATGTCACGGGCAGAAAAATTGAAGTGGCGTCTTCCCGACAATCGACGGCGCTGGGAGCAGCCGTTGCGGCTGCAGTGGCTGCCGGACCTAAACTAGGCGGGTATACGAACATTTCTGATGCCGTAAGAGCCATGGTTCCTGCTGCCCCCCATACGGTGATTCCCAATCCTGAGGCACACCGGACCTATGATCAATTGTATCAACACTATATGCGTGTGCATGACTGGTTGGGTCGAATGGAGCCGCAAATCATGCACGATCTCCTTTCGATCCGGCAAGGTACGATACGTCGGAAGTCCGTTAGATAGTACATAGGGGCCGCGCTTTTCAAAGGGAAAGGAGTAGTATGAGTGGTTAAAAAACTCTCCAGTGTGTTTCGACACATCAGTCGTAGGCTCCATGTCTTTATTATTAATGCTCCGATTTCCAGCATAGTGGAAATCGGAGCGTATCGTCGCTCCGACTTTGTCGGCATCGGTGGTGACCGCGGAATTGTCTGGGGAAAATTGCTGAACCAAATAGAGCGCGGGAAGAGAGTAGTCCTATCTTTGCTGGCAAGGGGGCCTCAGCAAGGGGATGCACCAGCAAGAGGAAAGGCACTGGATGCTGGAGTAAACGGCATGTGGTGCCTGAAGTTCTGGCCTTCGCCGACGTTGCGAGGACCGTAATAGCGAATTGTGACGCCCTCAAGAGGGGCTAAGGGACTAGTGTGTCTTACGCGTGCATCTCGTTATGGACTGGCTATCGGCCCTGAGTTTATAAACCGCCCGACGTGAACTTTTTGTGCTAATTCAAGGGAACACGTGAAGTCGTTGAGTATTTGCACACTATTCGTACAACTTCTGGATAGGATGGCATTTTTGTTGATTCGGCGGATCTTTCACTATCTCAAGGACTATTCCAGCCTCTATACGCAAGAAGTTGACAAACAATTGTTAGGGCGCCAAAGCAGCTGAGCAAGTCGATAAGTCGTTGGAGATTATTCGCCGCATCCATGGAACAACATCATCATGGCTACACCCTAGATCCGTCTTTATGTACTGCAAGAGATCTAGGGATAGAAAATAAGGGTAACGACAGCAAAAATGGTGCAATGTGCTTGCGAGTGTGATGGTAGAATCTTAACAAAACAGGTGACTAAAGGCTGGGGGGAAGGTCATGGTTAGCGGTTTGTGGACGGCATTGCCCAATATTTATGGCTGGACCGACAAAGCCATTGCGGGATCATTGGAAGCCATCTTGACCAGTGGAGTCGATGGACTGTTTGTCCTAGGAACGACTGGGCAGGGAACTGATTTTACTGTAAAAGAGCGGCAGAATATTTTAGGCAAACTACGCGCTTTGGTTGGGGATCCTCAGCGCTTGATTGTTGCGGTGTCCGCCAATTCTGCGGACGACGTACGGGAGATGGTCCAACACGCTTACAGTGTGGGAGTGCGAGGGGTTGCGATAACGCCGCCATTTTATGGGCGATTTGGAGACGGCGAAATCGAAAGGTGGGTTGGCAGGATCTTCACTGACGGCCCTAAAAAGGCGGAAGTTTACTTGTATAACATGCCGAGTATCGGGCATTCCGTGTGGTCGCCGTTGTTAGCAACCGCAATTGACCAATTGGTGGGGGTAGATGGGATTAAGGATAGTAGTGGGGAAATTGACCAATTGCTCGGCTACATAAATTGGGTGGAAGGGAAACACGCCAGTGTGATGGTTGGTGATGAACGCTTAGCAACATACAGTTTCTTAATGGGAGGTCATGGAGTAGTCTCCGGCCTCTCGGCAGCCTATCCCAACCTTATGGTGGACCTGGTGGGATCATGCATCCAAAGAGATTGGGAAAAAGCGCGCTTGTTGCAACACCAGGTCAATCACCAATTGCGGAAACTCGATGGTTTGACACCTCACGCGGCAGTGAAGGCTTTGGTGGATGCAATGGTGGAAAATGGCGTGGCCTGTAAATAGGAGTTCCTGTGGTCACATGCTCTGAGAGTCTCAGGATCGTTGCGCACAGTTTGACCGCCTGTTCCGGATCACAGGGGACCGGTCCCTTGTGATCCGGAAAGTGTTGATGGCACCGTTCTTCCTGTGGTCATGGTTGGTATGGGCAACATCATAGCGCTCCAATCGGTTGTCGGCCAGTATAGCGTTAAGTTCTTTAGTAATTTTATCATTAATATCACCGGTTCGCCTGCCCCATGAAGGGCAGTGCGGTGAGAACCATGACGGCAGATATCAGCGGTAAAATGGCGAACTGGCCGGGATGGAAGAGCAGGCTGGCCCCGGCCGATCCTGCCATCATGCCCGCGTACATTGCGGTGTTATTCCATGCCAGGCGGAGACCCCGGCGCTGGGGAGTGCCCTGGCTCGCTAACGCTTTGAGGTCGGGAATGTAGGCCTGTCCGGCGCCAAAGAGCCAGAGCAAGGGGGTCAGGACGATCAGCCGGACCTGCATCCATAATGCCCCGGCGACTGCGAGTAAAGCCACCGCTTCAAAGATCTGGGCGATTTTGACCGCATACCGCGGGTCGGTGCGGTCACCCACCCATCCAAAGAAATAATTGCCCGCTAGATTGAAGAGGCCATAACCCAGTAAAATGGCGAGCAGCGCATCGGCAGACGCTCTGTGACGGGTCAGCATGTCCGGCATATAAGTGTAGACCATGCCCACGGCGAAAAACGCCATGGCGCTGGCATATAAAATAGGCAGTTGCCCGCCCAGCCAGTGGAAGGTGCGGGCCTTGGCAGGCAATGATGTCGAGCTGCGGGGAACGCTGGCAGGAATAAGAGGGTGCGGGAGCAGGCGGTAGCTGACAACTGCGATGATGAGCATGGCTCCCGCCAGCGAGGCCACGACGCCGCGCCAGCCCCAGGCTCTGGACAGCAGCAGTCCTAGAGGCACCCCGGCTATGGTGGACAGAGAGAATCC
>DAHWJO010000109.1:0-11983 GCA_027344105.1 Sulfobacillus sp. | reverse complement strand
TAACTGACACTGTCTACCGAATAGTGGCTAAACATCAAGGCGTAATTAGCAAAACTTCCATCGCTCGGCCACCACTGCTGCGGAAATGCAATGGTCGCCACATAAGGTTTGAGACTGGTCAACACCAAAAAGTAGAGCGGGCCCAGTGTCCACACCAGCATAATGCCAATTAATCCGAAGCGGACGACCCCGGACTGGATCCGCGCTCTCCGTAAGGATGAGGACCTCCGATGCACACTCATTGCAGTTCCTCCCGGTATAGATTTTTGACGTAAAAATACGCGATCAGCAGCGCCATGAAGCCGATCATGAAAGCTACAGCAGATCCCAGTCCGAAATCTCCGAAAGAGAAGGCCTGCTGGTAGGCATCGATGGAGAGTACAGGCAATCCGTAGCCTTCAAGGGTGAAAATCATGGTAAACGCGCGCAAGAGCTGCATCGTGCGCAAGATCAGCACCACGCTCAGCACCGGTCCGATCAAGGGAACAGTAATCCGGGTAAACTGCTTCCAGGCTGACGCGCCCTCGATGCGCGCGGCTTCATAGTAATCATGGGGAATCATCTGCAAGCCCGCCAGAACCAAAAACGCGACAATCGGCAAAGTCTGCCACTCATCGCCGACGATAATGGCATTCATCGCCGTATTCGAACCAATGGCCGAAAACAGGTGCGAGAGCCAGGGAATTTGGGCGAATACCGGAGCCGGATTCAGCCACACCACGGGGGTTTTAATCCAGTGCCACCGCAACAATAAGTCATTGAGCGCGCCATAGCTGTTACCGTTGAAGATCATGCCCCATAAGGTGGCATTGACCACGGTCGGCACAGCCCAGGGAATAAAAATGATGGCCCGCACCAGCCAAAATCCCGGGAATGGACGGTTGAGCAACACCGCCATGCCGATCCCAATGGTCAGTTCGATGAGGATGGAGACAATCCAAAAATACAGGGTTTCCCGCAGAGCTATCCAAAATTGCGGCTCTTTCATGAGCACCACGTAATTATGCAGCCCGACGAACTGCCCTCCCACGCTGCCCCGCCCCCCTACTACCGTGACCACGGTATTGGCGAGACTCATTTTCAGGGCCCAGAGCATCGGCACCACAATCACGCCCAGGAGGATCACCACCGCAGGAATCAGGAGCAAAACAAACCAGACATTCTCACCTGACACTGCCCGAAAGTATCGGTGAGCCCAAGACGGCCGAAGAGTTTTCTCACTCCGTATCATGAAACCTATTCCTCCTCATTCGGTGCTTCGTAATGAAACGGGGGCCCAATCAGATCCACAGGCCCCCGGACGAACACTTATTGGGGCAGGGCTTTAATCTGCGAGACCATATCATTGGCGGCGGTCTGCACGGGAATGGTGCCCGCGATGGCCTGATGCGCATACTGCTGAATAATGGCGCTCACTTGAAGATAGTTGGCGACTTTAGGTCGGTTGTACACACCTGCAAGGTTCTTCTCATAGACGGCATAAGCGGGATTGAGCTGCTGTTCTTTAGGCGAATTGACGACAGACGTCCAAATCGGCCATTGGCTGTGCAAATGCTGCGCTTGAATCTGCGGGGACGTGGCAAACTGAATCCACTTCCACGCCCATCCTTGCATCGAAGCGGGCACATTGGCCGGAATCGCCAGCCCTTGGAAGCCCGATACAGAAGCCGTGCCCGTCACCGTATTGGTCCCCGGCTGGACCGGGAACGTGCCTACCACCCCGGCGCCCACAATTTTCGACTCAGAAGGGGAATTCATCATCCCCGTCACATTCGTCCAGTTCGTATTAAAGGCGGACTGCCCCGCAATGAATGTGTCGGCGGCGGTGGTCGAACCGGACGCCAGAGAGGCGGGGTTAATGAGTCCGTCTTTGTAGAGCATGCGCATAAATTGCAAGGCCTGCAGCGCGCCGCCTTGATTCATCGTCGGCTGGCCTTGCTTGTTAAACAGGTTGGCACCAAATTCGCCCGCCGTGGCCACGTAATCACACGTGAAGCCTTCCCCTTCGCGCCACCCTTCTTCATAGGGATATTGGACAATGCCCTTTTTCTTCAGCGTTTGCATCTGCGTCACCCACTGGGCCATGGTCGTCGGGGGTCCACTGAATCCGGCTTCCTGCAACATTTTCTTATTATAATAAAAATTCTGGAAATTAGCGAGAAACGGCATCGCCATGATTTTGCCATGAATCTTAAATCCGTTCCAAATCGCCGCCGGGATCCCTGCAGGATTCGCGATGGATTTGCTAATATCCCCATTCAGCGGCAGCGTATAACCCTTTTGGGCAAATTGCGCCGTCCAGATCAAGTCGGACAATACCACATCATACTGTGCCGTGGGTGCCGCCGCAGCGGTGACGATCGTATTATGCATCTGGTCATAAGGCAGGAAGGTGAAGTGCACATGCATATGGTCGGCGGCATATTTGGCGTCAAAGGCTTGCCCCATTTTTTCCAGAGCCTGCGCCGTGTAACCCGCCTGATTCATGTACAGCACGTTAAGGGTAATGTTTTTAGAAGCCGCAGGCGGCTTGGTAGCTGCCGTCGAGGCGCCGCATCCCGCCACCAGCACCGCAAGGCCTGCGCAGGCCAAAGTAATTTTGCTTCCGTGACTCATGGGATAATCTCTCCTTTGGGTTTTATCAGGTTTTAAAAGAACTTTAGGGAATTGGGTTTCGTGCGCCCCCACTGAGAAGGCGGCACGGTATCGGTTGGCGCTCCCGGGTCTGCTTGCAAACGCCGTTCAAACACCAACCCCGCTAATCCTAAAATGGGTGCGTTCTCTCCGAGGGGCGATAAGATGAACTGGGTTTTGTGCAATAGGTGATTTAATATCCGGGCCCTCGTATTTTGCACGATAAGCGGCCAAAGTACGGGGTGAGTTTGGATCATTGCTCCCCCCAGCACCACGACTTGCGGGCAGAGCACGTTCACAATGCTCCCCAGCGCCATCCCAATGTACTGGGCCACCCGGTCCAACGCCTCAGCTTGAGTCATTCCCGCCGCCAGATACCGATTCAGCGCACCCAATGAGGCGACAGCTTCCAGACAACCCACGTGCCCGCAGCCGCAGGTATAAGATGGGCCATGCGAATCCACAAAAATGTGTCCAATTTCCCCCACTGAGTTATCCTGGCCCCGAACCAACTGGCGGTTAATCACCAGGCCGGACCCGACCCCGACATCGCACAAGACGCACATCATATCCTGGATCTCACGCCCCGCACCAAACCACAGCTCTCCCCACGCTGCGGCGTCCGCATCATTTTCTACGATAACGGACTCCATATTTGTACTGCGCCGGAACAGTTCTCCCACTTTCATGCCATTCCAGTCAGGCAGGTTGGGAGAAAAGACCACAGACTCGCTGTCTGGATCCCAAATGCCGGGGATGGCCACACCCAGACCCGCCCATTTGCTCGCATCGATGGCGAGCTGCATCATCACCTCCTTAATGGCGTCGCTGACCACATTGATGCCTTGGGCCACGGCGGTCATCGAGTCTTGGATTTCCCGTTTAGCCACGATATGGCCACCGAAGTCGACCGCAGCTATCAACACCGTGGTCAGACCCACAGAAACGACGACGGCATACGCAGCCCCATTATCAACACTGAGACCTATCCGGGGCCTCCCCCCTGTAGACGACCGGTGGGATGACGTTTCCACGATCCACCCAGCATCAATCAGGTCGCGCACTTGATGAGTTAGGGTAGCCGGTGTGACCGGCAACAAGGTCACCAATTCAGACCGGGATAACTGGGGATAGTTACGCAAGATTCTGATAATATGATCGGCCTCGATCCTCGTTGCCCCGGGCAACATACAACTACCTCCGATATCAGATATATTCCAATAGTTTTAATGAAGTAATTCATCAACCAGCAACATTATAATACTAATTTTTGCCATTAACTTACTTTTAAGTTAAAAATAAGCAGAAGGTTAACTCCATTTGGCGCTTGGCCGGAAATCTGAACTACCACCGGTCATGAATGCCGACGCCATCTTAGACGCAGCAATCGAAGACATCCGGAGATCACTGCTTCTCCCCAAGCGACTCAGAACCCGTCGAGCAGACGGCGGGCCATGACCTCCTCTTGGGTGCCGCGCACAATAATCCGTCTGGCGCCTAGGATCCCACGATACCCTGTGATACGATCCATACAGGTTCCCATTCTTCTCCCAAGGAGGTCAGCCCAATATGACCACTGACACGTACGAACAACTCATTCACACGTTGCCTGATACGCCCGCCGGGGATGCGTTAGCCTTGTACTTGCATGGGCTCGATGTTCCACGCGAGACATTGGTCACACCTCCCGAGATTATAGAATGGCTCGATACCTTGCGAACGCAAATCGACGCCTTTGCGTCGAGACTTCCCGCCATACCGGCGTCTTAACTCTTCGTGTCTCTCACCGTGCGCTCCCCTAGCCGGGGAGCGCTTTTGTTCCACTCAAGGAAATTCCTAGGGAGAGGCTCTTAGGACCGCATAGGGCTAGACAGATGGGCCCCGCATGACGCATGCAAATCAAGCATGACGGGTAAGGCCGAATATGATGTTGCACTGGATTTGCCTCGGGCCTGCTGTTTTTACCCGCAGGGATCTCCGGTCCCGGCATCGAAACTTCTATCTCGCATTTCGAATCTCTGGTGGTAGGGGCGTTGATGATGAGATAGAGATGTTACCCGGAGGGAATTTGGGTGAAACGGCCAAAATTCATGCTGAGTAATAATAAGGCATGGTGTTGGACGCGACTGAGGGCACTCCGATAACGGTGAATTTCTCCCGTAGCCTCATGCCACTGAATGACTGGGAGAGGGTGAAGATTTCCTTCAGCCGTTTGATGGTCGGGGTAGGCTGGAACGCCTCATGGGGATAGGGCAAGGTGAAGCCGGGGCGGGCCTGGTTCTGCCGCATGACCGCTGGCATACTCCGCCAAAGGAGCAGGGCCAGATAGTCACCGTGCACATAGGCGGTGATTTTCTTCGTGTCTTTCAAATAGAGTGGGACCGCTTGGATTGACCATCGCAGGATCTTGTTCGTTGCCATATTGCCGTTTATACGAGGCGAGGAGGTCCCGCGCCCACCGGCCCTCATTCGACAAGAGTAAACGCGGTGCGCCGAAACCGTTCCGCGGCCAGCCGAACCGCCCAGGGAGTGGCTACCCGTGTCGCCTGTTCCCGCCATTGGGGTCCGCACCTTTTTTGTCGCCTGCCAGGTCTGTCACGCGTGCTGGGCAGGATCGCCACAGGCGAAGCGCTGCGCGTCCCAGTGGGTGATCTGCTGGTTCCATTCCTTGGCCGAATGGTCCAGAATTTCGTGTCCTGGCTCTTCGGACAGACAAACCCACCGGGCCACTGCTGCTGGAACAGATATCTTCGCAAGCGGCTTCCGTTTCGAAGATATCTTTCCACTCCAGCAATGCTCCAGGCTGCCTCCACTTTACACCAGGATTTTAACCGCATTATTGCTCCACTTTGGGATGCCAACCTGAGGTATTTGAGGATGCATATATCACATTGACAGCATGCTCAATCGAACATTATTATATCCATATATTTGGATTTATGAGAGGAGATGTATCTCAATGCTTTTCCGCCAACAGGGCTGGCAACCGGCGAATTTTCCCGACTTTCAAGCATTTCTGCTCGCCCAACTTCCGCCGAAACCTCTTGATTTTGCGCGGGTTCGCGCGCTCGGCCAAGAGCTCGCAGACCCTCAGCTCCTCGAGGCGTTCGGCGGAATTGCCTCCGCAGGCCCCTTATGACCTTAGGACTGTGGACCAATCGGCGGCAATTCGGTGTACTCGTGGCCCTCGTGCTGTTTGTCGGCATCGTGCTTGGAAGTGAACGCACTATCGTGCCGCTTATGGCTCGCCGCATTTTTCACCTGCACAACGGATTGCTGATTTTAAGCTTTATTGCTTCCTTCGGGATCAGCAAGGCTTTATTCAATCTCTATGCCGGCCATTGGGCCGACCGGGTAGGGCGGAAGCGTGTGCTGATCTGGGGCTTTATGGCGGGATTGCCCGTTCCCGTGCTGCTCGCCTGGGCCCCCAATTGGGACTGGGTGATTGCCGCCAATGTGCTGCTCGGCCTCAATCAAGGCCTCGCTTGGACCATGACCAGTCTGGGCAAAATCGATTTAGTCGGCCCACAGCGCAGGGGCTTAGCGGTCGGCATCGATGAAGGGGCCGGCTACCTTGGGGTGGCGCTCAGCGCCTGGCTCACGTCCGTGATCGCAGCCCACTGGGGCTTGCGTCCCTGGCCCTTTGCCTTAGCTGAGGTTGCCGCCCTCTTGGGTCTCTTACTGACGGCCACCACCATGCGCGAAACCCACCAATTCGCTCTCCAAGAGCACCAAGCCATGCACCCGCACCGTGCGCCCATTCAGTTGGGATTAGGGGCGGCATTCGCTGAAACCACATGGAGAAATCCGGGACTTTCCACCTTGTCCCTCGATGGACAAATCAACAAGTGGTCCGACACCTTGATGTGGGGTATTGTGCCGCTCTATCTGGCCAGCCGCCATGTCCCAATCGCGGCCATCGGTCTTGTGGCGGGGCTCTACGCCGGCACATGGGGCCTGGCTCAGTTTGGCACGGGCATTCTTTCGGATAGGGTGGGAAGAAAATGGCCGATTGTCAGTGGCCTATTCCTCAATGGCGCAGGCCTTTTAGGATTTTTCCTGGCCTCGACTGTTTTGGGATGGGGAGCCAGTGGCGCCTTGGCGGGTCTAGGCACGGCGCTGTTGTATCCTAACTTGTCGTCCGCCGTCTCCGACATCGCGCCTCCTGCGCATCGCGGCGGCATCACAGGGGTTTTCCGTTTGTGGCGGGACGGCGGTTATGCAGTCGGCTCCCTCGCTCTAGGCGGACTCATCCTTCTGACCTCTCTCGCCTGGCCTATTTTCGTGGTGGCGATGCTGCTGCTGGCCACCGCAGGCATAACGGCGTGGCGGCTTCCGGAAACCTTGCCGCGCTTTCGCTCGCACACGGATTCCCCAGACAGCCTGTCCGGCACCCGGTAAAGAAATCCGTGTGGCACGGACCTGCAATCGTGCGTTAAGATCCCTGCCGCCGTTCGCATGGCGGTGTCCGATGCTCAAGCATCGGCCCCCAATGATTCAGATATGGGAATCCCATTTGTTGCCGCATCCCGGTCACTTCTCATCCTGCGGACAGTTCAGACATAGAGCACTCATGATAGGCCAACGCCCTCTTGCCGCGCGGCAAGAGGGCGGGAGCTCCGCCAGAGCCGCACGAGCAACATCGTCAAAGCCACTTTTACGGCCATATCAGCGAAGTTAAACACAAACGGATAGCGCGGAATATGCCAATAATCCGCCAAACCCGCCCATAAAATTCTGTCCCTCCAGTGACATGGGAACTCCACTTTTGTGGTCGGACCATGGGTCCGTTAGACGACCGTCAATCCCGACATCCTTCCCCCATGTACACGGCATTCCCGTGCGCGGAACGTCGAGTAGCCCACAGGCGCTATGGTGTTCGCTCTGTTGGCCGTCCTTTTCGGTTGACGGTGCCTCAGTATGGCTCCGTGCCCGATTTCCTTCAGGTTCTCTAAAATTCTTGACGGCGGGTGCCGCGTAGACCGGAGCAATTTCACCTCCACACCCCCACAGATTCCGGACTTAAACCTCTCAGCTCATCCGGCTGGTGCGAACCCTGGGACCCACGCGTTGCCGCGTCCACGCCGCGCCGAGACGCGCTGGCTCCTCCCTTGCGGTTGGCAAGGCCCTCGTTGAGTTCGCTCCTCCCTCTTCGCAGACTCCGCTTGGCTACATTGGCATGGTCAGCGCGGGTGCCATTATGTCCCGATTCATGGGGTGACACCCTCCCCGGTTCAAGTCCTTCCCCAGTTCCGGCCGTTCACTGACCTGGCGGAAAGTCTTGAGCATCTTGCCCTACGAATTCGCGTCCACTCCCCACGGCCGTGGCCTGGTGAGTCCACAGATAATACAAGCGCCCGAGGGCCTGCCATCTGTGCAGACACCTTGTGTGCCAAAGGTCTGTCCCCATGCCCTCCTTGACGTATCAGACCGGCAGCCTTCCCGAAGACTTGGATAGCCCCGACGGGCGGCCAATGGCGGCAGGTGGTGCATAAGGTGCACGACCATGGCGTGCATATCTTCGCACCGCACGATATTGCTTGCCCCGAATGCCAAAGTGTAGGCCTGCGGCAGGAACAGTGGCCGAAAGAACTGTCGGCGGTCATTTATGTGTTGGTAAGACGCTCTTATGAGGTGCCTCAGTTCCGAAGCTTACCTACATGGGCGGTGGCTAAACTTCTTTTGGTTTCGTTCCGACACTGGGAAGGGCTCAATCGAAAAGCGTCATGTCTCAAGATGTTCTGGGGCTAAAAAGTAAGCCAACGCGAACGAAATTGGTCGGAGCTGGCCCCCGCGTGAAACTTGCCATAGACCCTGAACAGCATTTCGGAGACCATCAGGTCCTTCATGTCGTCCAAGTATTCTCGGCGGTTTTTACAGGTCACGAAAAAGACATGGGGACACGGTATTGTTGGCGATAGGTGGAAACAAATTTGCCAAGCAAAACACGGCGTCTTATCCAGACCCTCTTGTGAACCCGGTTGTCCTTTATCCGCAGCCAGCCGCGATTTGTGATCGCGCATCGTTAAGATGACACGATATTTCCTGTAGGTTCCGTCACCCATTTTCAGCCCGCCATACGGTATACTGCTTTAACCAAGGAGGGTCGTTATGCCCGAATCGCTGGATATGTCATTGCAACGGGTGACGCTGCGCCAACAAATTACCAGGCTGCCCCGCTGCCTCAAGCGACGCTCTGCAGCTTGGTGAATGATTTCCCCCTCCCTCGAGGGAAAGGCACTCGCCTTGCACGAAACGCCACGGGTGTTGGAACAGAGCATCACCGCCGGGGGAAAACCCTGCGCGAACATCTGGAAGTTACGAATATCCCGACAGCAATGAAACGGTGCGGACGTTCTTCCGAGCTGCCTGGACTGGTGATCCCCAGTGGCACAAACTGACGATACAGGAGGAATTCCCGCCGTGTCTCATAAATTCTTCTTACTGGCCCTGAGTGGCCTCTCGCTCCTCAGCCTCAGCGGGTGTGGCGCGAGCCCTCTTGCGGCGACGCCTTCTCCCGTCCCTGTCACTGCACCCAGTCCCGTGTCACACCCCATAGTCCCTGCGGCGTCGCCCACGCTCCTTCTCGAACCCGGCGCGGGGGTACAGCCGTGGGTCACTGCCATCGATCATGCGCGCACGGGGATTGACCTGAACGCCTATCTGATTGATAACACAGCCATTCTCACCGCGCTCCGGCAAGCGGGCGCACATGGCGTGCCCATTCACGTGCTGCTCGCTCCCAATCCCTATGGCGAGGCCGCTGCGGTACCGGAAGAACGGCAAGCGTTGGCCCGGATTCCGGATATCACTGTCCGCAATGCCCCGCGGCGGTTCGATTCGACCTATGCTTTCGACCATGCCAAGTATCTCGTCATCAACCCCGGTACGGCCCACGTTATGGCTCTGATCGGCACGCCCAACTTCACCGCCAGCGCATTTGACGGCGACAATCTGGAAGCGGCCCTATCCGTCGCCGGCCCTACGGCTCAAAACGCCACCGCCGTGTTTCAGGCGGACTGGACAAACCGTCCTGCAGGGACCGGGCCCCGCCACGCCCTGGTTCTGTCGCCCGGCGCCACCTCTACCTGGCGGCATTTGCTCCAAGCGTCTGGCCCCATTCAGATGATGGCGGAAGAAATCGGGGATGATCCCATCATTCTGGCCCAAATGGCAGCGGCCGGGCCGCGCCTGCACTTGCTGTGTCCCGTCCCAACTTCCTCTGCGGCTCAAGCGCGTTTAGCCGCCTTGGCCGCGGCCGGGGTGAAGATACGCACGCTCTTTGCACCCTATGTGCACGCCAAGGTCCTCATCACGCCGCAGACCGCATTCCTCGGCTCCCAAAACTTGTCGTCCGTCTCCCTCCAGGACAACCGTGAAATGGGCATGCTCGTCAACGGGACGGCCCGCACCGCATTGGCGGCCTGGTTCCAGCACTGGTGGGACCAATCCACCCCGTGGACGGCAGCTTCTGCTGCCTCGCACTCCACATCTCCAGCGGACCCCACAGCATCATCCGCATCATCGCGCCCCTGGTTGCCAACTGGCGCGTCCATGGCCACGGTGCACCACCTTTGGGGGGCACCCGCCCGCACCTACGCGACTACTTATCACGGACAGGCCCAAATCGCATGGATGTATCCCACGGCCACCGTCTATTTTGTCCACCAGCATCTCGTCACGGTCAGCGACCATTAGCGTTCTCTGGGCAACCTCTTGCCTTTCCCTTCCTGTCCTTCGCGCCGTGAAAGAGTGCCCCGGCGGCGACCGGAGTCATTCACAAATGGAAGAGGTCCATTCCGCCCGGTGAATCCGCCAGCATTTTTGTCCCGAACACCTCGGCTCCACCAACTTGGCGGACCATCGTTGCGGGAGGAGGTGCTCCACACTTTTCGTCAGAGGAAAACTTATCGGGCCACTCCAGAATGGTCATCACAACACCCCCACGCGTTCGCTGCTCCGGAAACGTCAACTTGACTGATCCGGGTTGGATGTGCTGTTGGAAATGCTATCCTGTCATCACACTCAATTTTATTATGTTCACAGCCACATCCTTGTGGACCTAGCTTCCAGCGCGATCATTCAAGGACCGCTATTGCCAAAAAGCGTGAACGCGTACCTTTGTTTATCCTGCCAGAACCCCAATCCCCATCACCGCAATGGCCGCCAACAGCATCGCGACCCCTGCGACCCGCCGAATCACGAAGTACGTAGAGGACGGCTCTTGCACGCCTCGCCAAGACTCGGTAATCCGCCAGATCCACCGAGGCCCGATTACATTGGCCAAAGCCATGGCCGTCCAGAGGACAAGAAACACTCTAGCGGCCCAAAGTACGGGTACAATGAATCCTGATGGCAATGTTGCCGCCTCCCAACCCTCTGTTTGTCCTCAATCCCGCTCCGAGATAAACAGGGGAATCTTTTGTCAAGCATATGACAGATCGGTTGCAATTTCTACGCGTGGCGCATCTCAATGTCGCCCTACAGTTAGGATATTCGGGCGACCGCCAATCCTGTTGCCACTCTTCGCACCTCCGACTACCCTGATAAGACGATAGCATTTGGTGATAAAAGTATGAACTCCCCACAGCAGCGCCGTCCCGCACGATCTGCCTTTATGCCTTGGCACAATGCCTCTGGTGCCTCTTGGAAATCGGGGGAGGTGGGCCAGCCAAGGCCCAATCATGCAGACTCTCCTGCGAAACCAGAGACACTGCCGAACTCGTCCGGTTTGCCGCCAGGCATCCGGGACGATTATGCCGCCGCTCTCGCCGGCATCCAGCGCCCATAGCGTCAAGCCATGGGCCGGGACAGCCCACAATGTAAACGTAGAGCAAAAGCGCCGTGCAGACGTTCCCTGCCCTCCCCATTCACCCCAACTAGACCCCAGGGTCGACTCAAAACCACTAACCGGCAGATCGTCGAATGCATGAACCCCACCAAAGCGCATGAATAGTTCCTCGCAACCTCTCACTTCAACGCACGCGGGGATACCGTATCATGCAGTGCATGAATCTCATAATGCCAGAGCACGTTATTGGCAAGCCGGCAATGGCTCGTCAGGGCACCAACAATTAAGATGAATAGTGAAGGACGATGCCGTAGATGTGGAAGACATGGATCACGACCGGAAGTTCCCTTACCGCCTGGCAAAAGGTGAAAACCGTCCGCCTTATACGTCAGGCAGTAAAATACGGAATTTCTGGAGGTTTGGCCGCGGCCGGGGCCTGGATTGTCAGCATAGCCCTATATCATCTGGCGGGCTTTCCGTATGTCTTGGATCAAGGAACGGGTTTTATCGCGGGCACAGCCATCAATTATCCCGTCAGTCGCCGGTGGGCGTTTCATA
>DAHWJO010000108.1:0-11983 GCA_027344105.1 Sulfobacillus sp. | reverse complement strand
ATATCTGGCTCATTGACGACAATAAAGCCCTTCTCGATTTGCTCATTTCTTGTCTTGACGGGCTGAATGCGTGCCCGCGAGGGTTTGTATCCGCCCAGGAAGTGCTATACTTAATGGAATCCCGGAAGGTTGCTCCCGATATTATTGTCATGGACTGGACGTTGCCTGACCTGCCTGCTTCCCACTTGTTGGATTTTTTGGCGCATGCCTACCCGCAAGCCCGCATTGTGGTCATGTCGGGAGATTTCAGCATCGAATCCCAGTTGCCCTTTGGTTTCATGTTTTTGGCCAAACCCTTCCGCCTGGCCGCTTTTCGCGACATGGTGGCTGCGATGGTTTCGGCCGTATCGTGAATTGTGGCGGAATGCCAATAAAACTGTAAGAAGGCGCAGTGAGGCTTGGATTTCCCGGCGGATTGTGATAGCATACAGCCGCATATTAAATTTTTGGTGGCTAATTTCTAAAATAATGGTTACAATAGAGCCGATTTTAGAAAAGCCTTTTTTCGGAACCCAACTGCCCGAATTCCGGCCCACTGAACTTTTAGACGCGCTCTCTTCGCGAGACTAGAATCATTTTCTTCTTGAGTTTCCCTGGCTGGACAAAAATATGTTTTGACAATGGAGGCATACAATGGAGCGCGAATTGGCGCTGGAGTTTGTGCGGGTGACCGAAGCGGCAGCTATTGCGTCGGGTCACTTAATCGGCCGTGGCGATAAAAATGGAGCGGACCAATTGGCTGTGGATGGGATGCGGTCCATGCTCGATACGGTGCACATCCGGGGCACTGTCGTGATTGGCGAAGGGGAAATGGATGAAGCGCCCATGCTGTATATCGGCGAGAAAGTTGGCGCGGGAGACGGGGACGCCGTGGATATTGCGGTCGACCCGCTGGAAGGAACCAATCTGGTGGCCAAAGGAACAGCGGGAGCCATTGCAGTGATGGCGGTCGCTCCGGAAGGCCACCTTTTGCATGCGCCTGACATGTACATGGAGAAAATTGTCACGGGCGCGGCGGGGGTGGGGATTGTGCATCTGGATGCCTCCATTGAGGAAAATCTGAGGGCGTTGGCCCATGCGACCGGGCGGGATGTCCGCGAGCTGACGGTCGTCATGCTCGACAGGGAGCGGCACGAAGAGACGATCGTGCGGATCCGTGCATTGGGAGCCCGTGTCAAGCTGATCTCCGATGGCGATGTGTCTCCGGCCGTGGCCGCCTGCCTCCCGGGTTCTGGCGTTGACATGCTAATCGGCAGCGGAGGGGCGCCTGAAGGAGTCATTGCCGCCGCTGCGGTGAAATGCCTGGGCGGGGAAATGCAGGCCCGCCTCATTCCTGAAGACGATACGCAGCTCGAACGCCTGCACAGCATGGGAGTGAGAGATGCCCAGCACATTTTGACAGTGGATGACTTGGTCAAGGGCGATGATGCGGTCTACGTGGCTACAGGCATTACCGGAGGAGATTTGCTGAAGGGGGTGCAGTACGGGCCAGGGGTGTGCACGACGCATTCGATCGTCATGCGCTCGCTGTCTGGAACCGTGCGCTATATAACCGCCCAGCACCGAATAGCGAAATCATGAGCCAGAGCGATGGCAAGGAGGATATATTGATTCATGGTTGGTGAAGGAACCCAAGAGGGCATGGCGGTAGAAGAGACCAAGCCCAAGCGCAGGCGTACGCCGCGCGCGAAGAACCCAGAGATTGCCGAATCCCAGACCGCAGCAGAAAATACTGCCCAGACTCCCGCAGAGCTTGTGCCCGCTGCTGCTGAATTATCTCCAGTGTCATCCCCTAAAAAGAGGGGGCCCAGGAAAAAGGCGGAGACGGTGGAGGCCACGGAGCCGGACGGCGCGGCGGCAGTAACCCCGGAAGCCCCGGTTAAATCCCGGCGGCCCCGGCGGGCGGCGGCAGAGACAATTGCGGCCGAACCGCAAGCTGCACAGAGTGCGCCGCCCGAGCCTCCAAAGATAGAAGAGCCGCAGGACACTGTGGCAGCCAAGAAGCCACGCCGGAAGACGAACCGGACTGAGATGCCCGAAACAGGTGCCAGCGGGGACAAAGGGGTGACTGAGGCGGAGCGCCCGGAAACTGCCGAGGCCGTTTCAAGAGTCCCGGAAATAGTGTCCCCGGCGGAACCGCCAAAGGCTCCCCAGTCTACCGTCAGCTCTGACCGGCGGTCCCTGCCAGCTCCGCAGGAAATGCGGGCGAATTCTGTCCCGTCCGCCCTGCCCGTCCCGGAGGCCTTATCTGTGGCGCCGGAGCGGGCGGTTCCAGCGGCCAGCCCGCCGCCCGCTGCGTTGCCGGACCGCATGGCGCCGCGCGAACGCAGCGTGTCGCCTAATACTGCGACCAGGAATCCGGCCGCCCCTCCACGGGATGCCAGCCGGCGGCCCAGCACACCGCCCGCACCAGCACCGCGCAGGGATTTGCCCCGCCCGACTCGGGAGAACCAATTGTCCATGGCGCAGCTCGACGCGATGACCCTCTTGGACTTATACAAACTGGCCCGCTCCTTGAACGTGGAGAATTTCCGGTCCTACCGCAAGGGGGAATTGATTTGGGAGATTCTCAGGGCCCGGACACATAAGGATGGATTCATTTTTGCTGAAGGACTGCTCGATGTGATTGGGGACTACGGCTTCCTGCGGCCTACAGATTTTCAGCGCTCGCGTGAGGATGTTTACGTATCCGCATCCCAGATCCGGCGGTTTGACCTGCGCGCAGGCGACAAAGTGTCAGGCCAGGCGCGGCCCCCGAAAGACGGCGAGAGGTATTTTGCCTTGCTGCGGGTAGAGGCAGTGAACGGCATGTCTCCTGAAAAAGCGTCTGAGCGGCCGGATTTCAACGGACTGACCCCTATCTTCCCCCAGTCGCGCTTTTATCTCGAAAGCAGCCGGGAAGAACTGGCTACGCGGCTGGTCGACATCATCTCTCCTATTGGCCGGGGCCAGCGCGGACTCATTGTGGCGCCGCCTAAAGCCGGAAAAACTGTTCTGCTGAAGAAATTGGCCAATGCCATCGCGCTCAATAATCCTGAAACCCACCTGATGGTGCTCCTCATTGATGAGCGCCCGGAGGAAGTGACGGACATGCAGCGCTCGGTGCGGGCCGAAGTGGCCAGCTCAACGTTCGACGAGCCGCCCGAAGACCATATCCGCGTCGCGGAAATGGTGCTGGAGCGCGCCAAGCGCATTGTCGAAATGGGACGGGATGTCGTGATATTTCTCGACTCCATCACCCGGCTGGCGCGAGCCTATAACCTGACGATCCCCGCTTCTGGACGCACCTTGTCGGGGGGCATGGACCCAGCCGCCCTGCACAAGCCGAAGCGATTTTTCGGTGCCGCGCGCAAAGTGGAGGAAGGCGGCAGCCTGACCATTCTGGCCACGGCCCTGGTGGATACCGGGTCGCGGATGGATGACGTCATTTATGAGGAGTTCAAGGGGACAGGCAACATGGAACTCCATCTTGACCGCAAGCTTGCCGAGAGGCGCACCTTCCCGGCCGTTGACATCAAGCGATCCGGCACCCGCCGCGAAGACTTGCTGCTGACCCCGGAGGAACTGGAAGTGGTGTGGATGGTGCGCAAGGCCACCCATAACTTGAAAGACATCGAAGCGACCGAACTCCTCTTGCAAAACCTGCGGCGCACCAAATCCAATGCCGAATTCTTCCGGATGTTTGCCGCAACCCAAGGCGGGGGGTCCAACTAGCATGGAGCCTGCAGCGGAGAACAAGCCGGTCATTTTGCTGGTCGATGATGAGGATCATATCCGCGAGCTGTGCCGGCTGTATCTGCAGAGCGCTGAGTTTGAGATTGTTGAGGCGGCCGACGGGCTGAGCGCCCTCAAGAAACTGGAGCAGAAAGCTGTGGACTTGGTGGTCCTCGATATTATGCTGCCAGGGATTGACGGCTTTGGTGTGCTGAAAGCCATCCGGGAGCGCCAGGTATGGCTCCCGGTGGTGATGCTGACCGCGGTGGGGGATGAGGAGGACCGCATCGCCGGACTCGAGCAGGGCGCGGACGATTACCTTATCAAGCCGTTCAGCCCCAAGGAGCTGGTAGCCCGGGTCCGGGCCGTGTTGCGGCGCACTCAGGCCCCGCAGACGCTGGAAGAGATGGAAATCCTGCGATTTCCCGGACTTATGCTCGATGCGCAGCAGCGTCTGGCGACTGCCGGCGGGGAAGTGCTGACGCTGACTCCCAGGGAATTCGACCTGCTGTGGTTTTTGGCGCAGCACCCCCAGCAGGTATTCAGCCGCACCCAGCTCCTGGACAGGGTCTGGGGTTTCGACTTTGAGGGGGATGGGCGCACAGTGGATGTGCACATCACCCGTCTGCGGCAAAAGCTGATGAAGGCCGCCTCCGACTATCAGTATGTGGAAACCGTATGGGGTCAGGGATACCGTTTCAAACCCCACGAACGGGCTGAATAGGTGCTGACGCGGTGGAGGTCCAAATTCGGCCAGAGCTTGTCGTCACGCCTCGTGTTCAGCCACGTGGCTGTCACCATCATGGTGCTGGCCATTGCTCTGGGAATTTCCAATATTACCTTCCGCAATTATCTGGTGAGCTCGCAGGTGAAGGACCTGGCGCAGCGCGGCCAAACGATTTCCCGGGTGATGCAGGGCTACTTTTCGGCAACACTGTATGCGCCGGAAACGGCTTACCTGGTGAATGTGCTGCAGGGGACGCTCAATGACCGGGTATTCGTGTTGAACAATACGGGCCAGATCCTGTTCGAGACAGGCAACAACCGCCTGCCGGCTGCGCCCTGGTCGCGGTCCGTGCTGGTCCGGGTGCTTGAGCAGGGACAGCAGTTTCAAGGCGTGCTGGAGGGGCCCGGGCATGTGTCCGAGGCGACCGCGGGGGTGCCCGTAGTCGTTCATGGCCAGATTTACGGCGCGGTATTTCTGGAGGCCCCTTTGAGCTACTCCAACAACACGGCGCGGTCCCTGACCGGTCTTCTGCTGCTGGGCGAACTGGCGGCGATTATGATGGCGGCAGTGTTAGCCTACGGTTTTTCGAAGCGGCTGGCGCAGCCGCTTCTCGCCCTGCGCGAGTCGGTGTCCCAGATGGGCTGGGAAAACAGCCAGGATGTTCACGCCAAAGAGGAAGGCCCTCAGGAGGTCCAAGAACTGGCGCAGGAATTCAACCGCATGGCGGACCGGATTACCCTGCAAATGTACCAGCTGCGCAAGGAAGCGGAAGTGCGCGACACCCTGCTGGCTCATGTGGCGCATGACCTGCGCACCCCTTTAACCTCAATCCGGGGCTTTCTGGAGGCTATCCGCGACGGCATGGTGGAAGGACCGGGACTGGACCGGGCGGTCGAGGTGGCGTGGGACGAAACCCTCCGCCTGAAAAGGCTGGTCGACCGGCTGCTGGCAGCTACCCGCATTCAGAGCGGGGTCGGGGAGCAGAGCCCCGTGCGGGTATCTGTCTGGATCAAGACCACCCTGGAACGGGTGTCGCCCTTGGCTGCCGAAACCCATCACCCTCTGATTTGGCGGCAGCGCGATGATGCCGAGATTATGGCGGTGGAGGATTACTTGGTGGAAGCGTTGATCAATGTCATCGACAATGCTGCCAAATGGGCGCCGGCCCATACCCCTATTACGATTGACTCCGTGCTGAGCGGGGACCAGGCGTCCATTGTGGTGGCTGTTAAAGATGAGGGGCCGGGAATTCCGGAGGATATGCTGGGGCACATCTTCGAGCGCTTTGTGACCGGTGACAAGGCGCGCCAGGGATCAAGCGGACTCGGGCTTTCCATCGTCCATGAAGTGATGCAGCAGCATCACGGGACGGTGACGGCCGAAAACGACCCCGAAGGCGGGACCATCATCAAGATGACTTTGCCGACGCGAAACCCGCAAGCGGCCCAGCAGTAAGTGAGATTGGCCGCGATGCGCGCCCAAGTCAAATTTTAGCGGTGCCTTCGAGTCGGCGACAAACAGCACCGGTGCCCGCACCACATCCGGCAGCGTCAGGGCCGCTTGTTGAAAGACCATGGCCCACGTAGCATCACTGGTGTTCCCGTCCATCGCATGCGACAAGATCTTTACCCATGCGGCGCACTCCATCGTTGCAAGAACTTACTGGGCGGCTCTATACTGCAGGCCGGTGCGAGAACCGTAAAATCTTCTATATTACTCGTCACCAAAACATCGACATCGTATTCTTTGGCCACCAACATCACATGAGCATCTTTGGCGTCAAGATTTGCTACAGTGCGTTCGGAGAGCGCCGAGTCATCAGATGGCGAGGGCCATTGACTGGCCAGGTTTTGCAACGCCTGTTTTGCAGAGACATATGGCCACATGTTCAGCAATGGCAGGATATCCCGGAGTCCTACAGGCACAGATCTGTCTAATAACGTGCTTAAGGCATGGAGGAATTCCCACGCCTCCTGATATGTGTAAAAGCGACGATGTGCCCCTTTTCCTAATCCTCGTACAGTGGCAGAATGGATGAATTCCGCTAGCACAGCCTGCGAGATGACTGGATGAAATAAGGGAGCATTAGCAAGCAGAAGGCATTGCATATTCCCACCCTCTGGTTTCACTAACGCTCCACAAAACACGGTGGTGTCAAAGAGCACTCGCAACCGAGGCTCATCGCTCATAATCCTCGGGAGGATCTTCGTCAAACCGACGGTTAATTCTCTGCACGGTCTCTAACAGCCTTTGCGGAGCGTCGGGAGGAGCACTAAATTCGTTGGCGCGAATCCGCCAATTTCCCCGCGCCCCCGCAGTTCGTATGGCATGGATTTGGCCATCTTCACACCAATGACGCACCGTGCGTTCCGATACGCGAAGCATCAGCGCCACTTCGTGGGTCGTGAGCCACTCTGTGGTTGGTTGCACCACGGAGATTTCCACCGCTTGTCCCGATGCCGATAAACTCTCCAACTTGCTAATCAGGTTCCGCAGCATGGGATAATCTTCAGATAAGTGTTGCTCTTCGAGGCGCAATGCGGAGACTTCTTCTGGTTCCAAAATCACCATGGATATCCTCCTCTCCACCATCATCATATTCCCTCTCCGTTATTTCCGCAATGGCCGATTTTGCCGATCATAGTATGTGTATACCGTGAAGAGTTCAAACCTGTGTGCTCTGCTGGATTCAAACGCAACCGCATCGGTCCAAAGAGTTTGGTGGCTAATTAGGAAGGTCTTCCGCCCACACCACGCGGATTTCCCACGGTATAAAAGGCAAACCATGGCGATATTCCTTCCGTTGTGGTGGTCTTGTGGGCCAATCTCTTGCGGCCCCGTTATGGAAAGGGACCGTGAGATCCGCGAGGAAGCCGAGCCCCGCGTTCCGTTTCGTCTCGAGGCAATCCAACACAGGGCGCGACTGCGAGGCGATTACGACCAGGGCGGGAAGGTTTTCGCTAAGGCTTCATAGGGCAACCTGGTGAGAATCCAGCTTCCATGCGGTGCTGGGCGACAGACAGCGGCACCCTGCTGTAATAGGGTGATACCATAATAATTGCGCAGCCAGCGTGGGGGCAGGGTGAAGCCGAGGCGGGCTTGATTCTGCCGCATGACCGCTGGCGTACTCCGCCAGAGGAGCAGGGCCAGATAGACACAGTACACATAGGCGGTGATTGTCTTCGTGTCTTTCAAAAAGAGCGGAACCACTCCATTGCCCCGCTTCGCGCACGGCCTCTTTGGTCTGGCGCTCTAACCCGAACGTATACGGCAGCCGGGACCCGAAAGAGATGTCGGCGGCGCAGCAATCCTCCACGTCGCCTCGCTGGCCATTTTCGAATCGGCGACAAACAGCGCGGGTGCCCGCACCACATCCGAATGGTTGCCAAGTGCCGGGAAATACTCAAGCGGTGCGCCTACTATGAGGATAAGGATCCTGCTTTGCAAAGGTGGTGCGGCTGCAGCCTTCCCCGTAGGGTATGATAGAGGAGGGTCCCTGGGCCATCCGGTTTTAAGCCGAGCGGCGAGTATTTTCAGCCATCTTGTATTCGGCGGCGGAATTTGTTAAAATATCCAATGCGTTTTGAAAGGGCCGGGAAGAAGGTGAGAGCATGAAGGAAGGAATTCACCCGACATATCAGAAGACCACCGTAACCTGTGCATGTGGCGCGGTGTACCACGTCGGGTCAACCAAGACTAATTTGCGGATTGAAATTTGTGGGCAGTGCCATCCTCTTTATACTGGGAAGCAGCGGATCGTCGACACTGGCGGACGGGTTGAACGCTTTAAGAAGCGTTACGGTATGAAGTAACCGAAAAACAGAGCCGGTGGCTCTGTTTTTTTTATGGACACAGCCGGAGCATAATGACGAAAAGAAGGTGGAGTCATGGACGATACGACCCGGGGGCGGCTGGATGCGGCCCGCGCGCACTATCACGAGGTGCAAGATGTCTTGTCGGATCCGCAGGTCGCCTCGGATCCCGACTTGCTGCGAAAATATTCCCAGGAGCTGTCCGAATGGCAGGAGCTGGTGAATCAGTACGATGAATTTTTGGCGCTCACGGAAGAAGTGGATACACTCAAAGAAATGGCCCGGGAAGATACCGGAGACCAGCCCTGGATTGACAGCGAGATTTCCCGGGCGCGCCAGCAACTGGAGCGCACAGAAGACGAGATCCGGGCGCTGCTCACACCGAAGGACCCCAATGACAGTAAAAATGTCATTGTGGAAATTCGCGCCGGAGCGGGCGGGGACGAGGCAGCTCTATTCGCGGCGGAACTGTTCCGCATGTATTCCCGATATGCCGAGCGTCACGGCTGGAAAACCGAACTGCTTTCCGCCAGTGAGACAGACATTGGCGGCTTCAAAGAAATCATCTTTATGATTGAAGGGGCGGGAGCATACAGCCACCTGAAATTTGAGCGGGGCGTGCACCGAGTGCAGAGGGTCCCGGTAACAGAAGCGGGGGGGAGAATCCACACGTCCACGGTGACGGTGGCCGTGCTGCCGGAGGTTGAAGAGGTGGAAGTGAGCATCGACCCTGATGATCTGCGCATTGACACCATGCGCTCAAGCGGCGCGGGCGGCCAGCACGTCAACAAAACGGAGTCGGCTGTGCGGATCACCCATTTGCCCACAGGCATTGTCGTGTCGTGCCAGGATGAAAAATCCCAGCTGAAGAACCGAGACAAAGCTATGACCGTGTTGCGCGCACGCCTGAAACATCTCTACGATTCCACTCAAGCCCGCGAAATTGCGGATGAACGCCGCTCGCAGGTGGGTACGGGAGACCGGTCGGAACGGATCCGCACGTATAATTTTCCACAAGGCCGGGTGACAGATCACCGCGTGGGAGTGACGCTGCACCGTCTTGAAGCCGTGTTGGACGGCGATGTCGAAGAAATCATTTCCGCTCTGCAGGCTCAGGAGCAAGAATCACGGCTGCAGGAGGGGTCATGACCCCAGACTGGCGGCAGCATGTGCGCGAGGCTTGCGGCCAATTGGAGTCCGCAGGCATTGAAAATGCCTACCGGGAGGCCCAGCAGTTGTGGTGCGCCGTCTCGGAACTGTCTCTTGCCGACTGGCTCAGCGGCCGGGGTGCGGTGTCGCCCGAGCTCGAGACCTCGTACGCTCTGGCCATCTTACGCCGCTGCGCCCGGGAGCCCTACCATTATATTGCCGGGAGCCGGGAGTTCATGGGATTGGAATTGCTGGTGGACCCGCGGGTCCTGATTCCCCGCCCGGAAACGGAGCATCTGGTGGAGCGGGTGTTGCAAGATACTCCCCACCAGCCTCAGAGAATTGTGGACGTGGGCACGGGCAGCGGGGCCGTGGCGCTCGCGCTCTCTCACTACGGGTGGGCCGGGTGGGAGATTGTAGGGGTGGATGCGAGTGTGCCGGCGCTTGAGGTGGCGCGGATGAATGCCGGGCGCCTCGCCGGGGGGAGTGTGGTGCAGTGGCTGCCCAGTGACCTGCTCCAGAATGTCAGCGGGCCTTTAGACGTGGTGGCAGCCAACCTGCCTTATGTCGATCCTGGCCAGGGCGGGAGCCTGGCCCCCGAACTTCAGTATGAGCCCCCGGAGGCCCTTTATGCTGAGGACCATGGGCTGGCGGTGATAAGGCGGCTGATTGAGGAGTGTCCGGGAAAAATGGCGGCGGGGGGCCGCATTTACCTGGAAATCGGGCAGGGCCAGGCGGACATGGCAGAGGCAGCGCTGCGGGCCCATGGGTTCAGCGTCTTGCCCCGTGAGCGGGACCTGGCCGGGATAGACCGCGTGGTCGCGGGGGCGTGGACCACCAAAGGAGGGGATTTCGGGCATGGCTGATGAAATTTCGGCACAGGAGTTGGCCCAGCGCATCAAGCAGGCTGGCCCCGGCCGCGAGGTGATTGTGATTGACGTGCGGCTAGGACAGATCGGGTCCATTCCCGGGGCCCATCACGTGCCGGTGACAGACCTGGAGGACAAGGAGTGGGACTGGAACCCTGAGGCGGAACTGGTCGTGTACTGCCAGTTTGGCAAGGGCGGCAGCGATTATGCTGCGGAAGTCTTAGAGGAGCAGGGCTATCATAAAGTACATAAGCTCCACGGGGGCATGGATGCGTGGCTGAACTGGCAGCAGCATTCCCAGGATGGCGGCCCCGTGAAGAAATAATCCCCAAAGGGGGATGTTTGTAGTGACGGAAGCGCAAATTTCTCTGGCCGCTTTAGTGATTCTCTATGTTTTTCTTATTGGAGACTGGTTTCACCGGGCCTGGGCGGCGTTGGGAGTGGCCGCCCTGCTGGTGCTGGCGCGGGTGGTCAGTGTCACCGAAGCCGTATCATTCGTCAACTTCAACACGGTCGGCCTGTTGACGGGGATGATGGTGCTGGTCGGGCTGCTGGGAGAAGCGGGGCTGTTCCACCGCTTGGGCCAAAGTGCCCAGCGCCTCTCCCGCGGCCAGCCGCAGCGGCTGCTCTGGGTCTTTTTTATCTTCACCGCGATTATCTCCGCTTTTTTGGATAATGTGACGACTATTCTCTTGCTGTCCCCGGCGCTCTTTGGCGCGGCTGAGGACATGGACGTGGACCCCATCCCGTTTTTAATGGTGATGGTGGCTGCCTCGAACCTAGGCGGTCTGGCAACCCTGATCGGAGACCCGCCGAATATCTTGATCGGGACGGCCGCGCACCTGTCCTTCAATCAGTTCGTCACAGTGCTGGGACCTCCTGCGGTCATCCTGCTGGCTGGCCTGGCCCTGGTGGTGCCGCGGCACCTGAAGGCGGGGCAAAATCCGCAGCGCGCTGTCGCCGACCCGTACCAGCCTCCGAAAACCTTTCCGCTGGCGCCGCGCCTCATTCCCCTGCTGGGAATACTGGGAGCGGTGCTGGCTGCATTTATCCTGCAGCGCCCGCTTCACCTGTCCGCCGGCATGATTGCGGTGGCCGGGGCGGCTTTGGGGATTGTGGCGAGTGTGGGCAGGACCGGGAAGATTTGGCGCAGTGTCGATTGGGGCACTCTGGGATTTTTCGTCGGCATTTTCGTGCTGGTGGGGGCGCTCGAGCACGGCGGAGTTATTCGCCACCTGGCGACTTTCCTGGCGCGCCAGAACCTCGGGCCGTGGATGCCCGTGGCTATTTTAGTGGGCAGCGCTGTCTTCTCGGCACTGCTGGACAATGTGCCGCTGGTAGCCGCGATGATTCCTCTGGTGGAGCGTCTGGGCCGGATGCACCCGGGCTATGGCCTGGAATTATGGACGGCGCTGGCTCTCGGGGCGGCGATCGGGGGCAATGCCACCATTATCGGCGCCTCCGCCAACGTGGTGGCCCAGGGTATGGCGGAAGAGCGGGGATACCGATTGGAATTCCGCCGCTACCTGCCTTTTGGCTTGACGGTTTTTTCCGTAACCTTGGTTTTAGGAGTAATCTATGTCATGGTAATAGGTTGAAAAGAGGTATCGCCATGCAGACAGTGATTCTACCTTCTGGCCAGTTGCTGCCGGCCGTGGAGGCTCTGAAATCTGGAGAAATTGTGGCATTTCCCACCGAAACGGTCTATGGGC
>DAHWJO010000107.1:2760-11984 GCA_027344105.1 Sulfobacillus sp. | reverse complement strand
GTTATGGGGATTCTGCCATTGGGCACAGGCAACACCTTCGCGGCCGGCCTGAACCTTCCGGGGTCATTGAGCGCGCTGGCGCAGCTGCTGGCGGAAGGGCCCTCCGTGGCGATTGATCTAGGACTCGCCCGCACGTCAGGGCACCAGCGCTATTTTTTGAATACGGCCACTCTCGGCGTGAGCGAACGCCTGACGCAGCTCCTGACTCCGGAATCCAAAAAGCGGCTGGGATGGATGGCATGGCCCAAGGGCGTGCGCCGCGCCATCGCCATGACTCCTGTGTTTCAGGTGCGGATGGAGTTCAGACACCGCATCGCGGCATTCAAGACCCGCCAGCTGATCGTTGCCAATGGCCGCAATTTGGCCGGGCCCGTATTTACTTTGGACAATGCCTCCCATGATGACGGGAAACTCCATGTCTTCAGTTTAGGGGGCGAAGACTGGTGGTCTTTGCTGCAAGTGGGATTGGTGCTGTTCGTTGGGCGACACATCAGTGGGCGGTCCGCCCACTATGAACAGGTTAAACAGGTTCACATCAGCGCCGAGCCCTCGATGGCTATTGATATCGACGGGGAAGTGTGGGAGCAGACTCCGTGCACTTTCTCCGTGAGCCACGGCGCACTGCAGGTGATTGCCAACAGCCATGACAATGAAAACCCTAACGCGGGCGCACCTCATGGGCAATGTGAAACGGTTCACAATCACTAGGCGGTATGGATTGTCAAGGGTTGCGAATCCAACGCCTTCTAGCCCGGATAGGGCCTGAAATCTTATGGCCATTGTATGTTATACCAAGGATAGCGATTCGTGAAGGACAGGAATCCGGCATAATACATGTGAGGAAAGGGTGCGTGGCGGACCCTAAGGGAGGAACAGAATGACACAGTTAGGGTGGGCCGAACTTCAATTCGGCGTGACGACCGTTTTTCATTATTTTTTTGTTCCGGTAACGATCGGCCTGTCATTTTTGATAGCGGTTTTAGAAACAATTTATCTGCGGACGAAAAATAAAGTGTACCGGGATTTGGCAAAGTTTTGGGGCCATCTCTTCCTGATCAACTTTGCGGTGGGCGTGGTTACCGGACTACTGCAGGAATTTCAGTTCGGACTCGACTGGGCGAATTTTTCGAAGTTTGTCGGGGATGTTTTTGGAGCGCCCCTCGCTGTTGAGGCTCTGGCGGCTTTTTTCTTGGAATCATCTTTTATTGGCGCCTGGGCATTTGGCTGGGACCGCTTATCCCCCAAGGCCCACGCCCTGACGATATGGCTGGTGGCTCTTGGCACAAGCTTGTCGGCGTTCTGGATTTTGACCGCCAACTCATGGATGCAAGAGCCGGTGGGCTATGTCATCCACAATGGCAACGCTGTGATGACGAGTTTTGGGGATGTGCTGACAAACCCGCAGCTGTGGGTCGAATTTCCGCACACAGAACTGGCAGCTTTGCTGACGGGATCGTTCTTTATGCTGGCGATCAGCGCCTATCAGATTCTGCGCAAGAAGAATGTTGAGGCATTCGTGCGGTCATTCAAGCTGTCTACCGTAGTAGCTGCCGTTGTCAGCGTACTGGTGATTGTGGTGGGGGATTCCCAAGCCGCCCATCTGGTCAAGGCTCAGCCCATGAAGCTGGCGGCAGCCGAAGCGTTGTGGAACACGAGTCCGCAGCATGCCCCCTGGAGTGTGGTCGCAGTCATTAATGCCAAAGACCACCGGGATCCTTTTCAGGTGCAAATCCCCGAGATGTTGACTCTATTGGCGTACAAGCGCTTGTCCGGGTCGGTGGAGGGGATCAATCAGGTCCAACAGCAGATGGTGCACCGATATGGACCGGGCAATTATATCCCACCCGTCGCGATCACTTTCTACTCGTTCCGCACTATGGTGTTTGCGGGTACGGCCATGCTGGCTCTGGCCTATTACGCGCTTTACCTCTTTAAAAAGAATCGTTTTCTTCAGAAGAAGTGGTTTTTGCGTGTGCTCACATGGTCCATTGCCCTGCCTTATATCGCCAACTCCGCAGGATGGATCATGACCGAGGTGGGGAGACAGCCGTGGGTTGTTTACGGCGTGCAGCTGACGGAGCAGGGAGTGTCTCCGACGGCGTCCGTGCCCGCTCTGGACATTGAGCTGTCACTGCTGGCCTTTACCATTTTCTATGGGGCGATGGCATATGCCGCCGTACACCTGTGGAAAAAGGCGATTGCCAACGGGCTGGATCCGGACCCCGTCGTGAGCGAAGATCCCGGGGCTCCCCGTGACTTGTTTCTGGACGGAGGCCATGGGGTTGCGCACTGATTTCCCAGCTCCAGGGAATAATCTGATGAACTTAAGGGGAAGGTGACAGTATGTGGTTGCGGGAATTATGGTTTGTGTTAATAGGGGTGCTCTTTACTGGCTACTTTATTCTGGACGGATTCGACTACGGTGTGGGGATTCTACACCCGTTCCTCAACCATACCGACTTGGAGCGCCGGGCTTCGCTGAGTGCGATTGCACCGGTGTGGGCCGCCAATGAAGTCTGGCTGGTGGCGGCTGGCGGCGCCTTATTCGCCGCATTTCCGGACTGGTATGCCACCATGTTCAGCGGATTTTATCTGGCGCTGACCCTCATTCTCCTCGGGCTGATCGTGCGTGGGGTAGGCATTGAATACCGCAGCCAGGACAAGAATCCGCAGTGGCGCGCTGTGTGGGACTGGCTGATTTTTAGCGGCTCGCTTGTGATTACGCTGATTTGGGGTATGGCCTTTTCCAATCTGATCCGGGGTGTGCCGATTAATGGCCACATGATTTACGTGGGCAATTTCGGGACCCTGTTCAATGCGTTTTCACTGTGGGGAGGTCTCACTTTCATTCTGCTTTTCATGGTGCAGAGCGCGGGATATCTCTCCATCAAGGGTGATGCCTTTTCACGCAAAGCCGGTCGGGCCGTGGAGGCCCGAATGGCATGGCCCGCAGCGGTCGCAATGTTTTTGTGGTTTCTCTGGATGGACCGCCTGCCGGCGTCGGCGGGGCACATTGGAGGCTGGACCTTGCTTCTCCAGGCGGCAGCTGTGCTCTCCTTGCTGCTCGCCCGCATGGCCATGTACCTGACAAAGGCCAAATTAGCTTTTTTCTTAAACACTCTCAGTGTGACGGCCATGACGGTGAGCCTCTTTACGGTGTTGTTCCCGCGGGTGATGGTGTCCAGTCTGAATCCCGCCTGGAATCTGACCATCAACAACGCGTCCAGCACGCTCTATACTTTGCAGATCATGTCGGTAACGGCAGTGATTCTGCTGCCGATTATCTTAGGCTACCAGGCTTGGTTATATTGGACCTTTCGCAAACCGGTCAATGACAAGGAGCTGGAATACTAGATGAATCCACGGCTGCTGAAAGAGGTCAGATCCGTAAGGACATTGCTGGGCTTGGTCGTGCTGCAAGGGGTGTTCAGCGGCTTGCTGATCATTGGGCAAGCCAGCCTTCTGGCTCTTATCGTCAGCCGCGTGTTCATTGGCCACCAGAGTCTGTCTGCGGTGCAGCATTTGCTGTGGATTCTTCTCGCGGTCATTGCGGCCAGGGCGGTGCTGACACTGTTGGGCGAAACAGGCGCGCTGACGTTGGCTACCCGCATTCAGGCGAGTCTGCGGACGCGGCTGACCGAGCGCCTGTTGAATGCCGGCCCGCTGTACGTCCACAGTCAGAAGACGGGGGAGCTGGTCAACACCCTGATTCAGGGGGTCGAGGATTTAGAGCCCTACCTGGCCAGATATGTGCCCCAGATTGCCATCACCGCGCTGGTCCCGACGATTATCCTGGTGGAGGCCTTTTCACGCGACTGGATCACGGGGCTCATTTTGCTGATTACGGTGCCGCTGATTCCCTTCTTCATGATTTTGATTGGGCGCCAGGCAGAAGCGGCGACCAAACGGCAGTGGCAGACCCTGAGCCGCCTGAGCGCGCATTTTCTGGATGTGCTGCAAGGGCTGAAAACCCTCAAGCTGCTGGGCCAGAGCGCAGGTCAGGCCCGGGGCATAGAACGCGCCAGCGACGAATTCCGCCGGGCTACCATGGCGAGTCTGCGCATTGCTTTTGTGTCGGCGCTCGTTCTTGAGCTGCTGGCTTCTCTCAGCATGGCCATGGTGGCGGTGGCTATCGGGCTGCGTGTCATTCCCGGGCTCATGCCTTTTGAGACGGCGTTCTTCCTGCTGGTGCTCGTGCCCGACTTTTACCTCCCATGGCGCATGCTTGGGACCCGCTTTCATGATGGACTCAACGGCATGGAGGCATCCAAACGGATTTTTGAAATTCTGGATGCGCCGGCGCTGGCTCAGTCGGGCGGGAGTGAGCGGGTGGATCACGTGGAAAGCCAGCCGATTGTGCTGGACCGGGTGGATTTTCAGTACAGCGGGCGTGCGGAGTTGGCTCTGCGGGGCGTCAGCGCCGTGGTGAGGCCAGGAGAGCGGGTGGCGGTAGTCGGGCCGAGCGGTGCAGGGAAGAGCACGCTGCTGGCGCTGCTGATGGGGTTTGCCCAGCCCACTGGCGGGTCGCTGCGCTTAGGTTCCACGTCTTTTGCCGACATGGATTTGTCGTGGTGGCGCCAGCACGTCATGTTTTTGACGCAGAATCCCTATATATTCTCCGGGACAGTGCAGGACAACCTGCTCATGGCGAAACCCGGGGCATCGGAGGGGGAAGTGCGGCAGGCCATCGATCGGGCGGGTGCCGATGCCTACATCGCAGCGATGCCGCAGGGCTTGTCCACCCAGTTGGGAGAGGGGGGGAGCGGGTTGAGCGGAGGCCAGAAACAGCGGCTCGCTCTGGCCCGGGCGTATCTTAAAGATGCGCCCATCATCCTCATGGATGAGCCTACGGCCAATCTCGACCCGGAAACGGAGGCGGACCTGTGGAACGGCTTGGAACGGCTTCTAAGCGGGCGCACGGCCATTGTGGTGGCGCACAGGTTGTCTACGGCCCGCCACTTGGATTCGGTCTGGGTGATGAATCGCGGCGTGCTGGAACAGGTTGGCAAACCGCGTGAGCTGGAATTGATGCCGGGGCTGTACCGTGAACTGATCCGTGCGTATGCGCCTGTTCAGGAGGAGGGTCTTTATGCGTCACTACACCGCACTGCTGAAACCTTATAAGTGGATGGTGGTACTGGCTTTATTGATGGGCACGTTCACAGTGGCGGCGAATGTCGGCCTGATGTCCACTTCTGCCTATCTGATTGCCCGGGCTGCGCAGCACCCATATACGATTCTGCTGCTGTGGGTGCCCATTGTCGGAGTGCGCTTCTTTGGCACGTCGCGCGGGGTATTCCGCTATTCTGAGCGCTTGGTGTCGCATGACGTGACGTTTCAACTGCTCAAAGAGCTCCGCGTGTATGTCTACCGCCGGATAGAGCCCTTGATTCCTTCCAGGCTGCGGGAGTTTCACACCGGCGATCTGTTGAGCCGGGTGGTGGGCGATGTGGACACCTTGCAGAATCTCTATCTGGGACTGTTTTCGCCACCTGTGATTGCGCTGCTCGCCTCCCTCCTCATTCTGGGTCTCATGGACTATTTTGGTTCGTCTCTGGCGCTAGCGCTGGCAGTATTCCTGCTGGTGACGGGGATCGCCGTGCCAGCCCTCACGCAGTGGGCCGCCTCGGGGGTGACTGGGCCCATGGTGCGGGCGCGCGGGCAACTGAGCACGGAATTGGTTGAGGCGATTCATGGCAACACCGACTTGCTGGTGCTCGGCCAGGAAGCCGGGCATTTGGCCAAAGTATCCCGCCTGGTGCAGCAGTGGGCCCGGCGCCGCATGCGGCTGCACTGGATAAGCGGGATCAGCGCCGGGCTGATGCAGGCGCTGAACAATGGCGCGATGTGGGTCATCCTCATCCTGGGCATTGGCCTGGTGGCACGGCATGCCTTGGCCCCTGTGCTTTTGCCAGTCGTCGTGTTGCTGGCCCTAGCCAGCTTTGAGGCGGTTAATGCGTTGCCTCCAGCATTTCAGTTTCGTGGCCAAATTGCCGCAGCGCGGCAGCGGATTGACGAAATTGTGGACCAGAGTCCCCCGGCATTTCAAGGCTACCTGACGATGGCCGACGTAGATGCGAGGCGCCTGGCCCCGTCCGTCAACTGGAGCGAAGTCAGATTCCGCTATGAGGACCGGGGGCCATGGGTGCTCGACACCGTATCGTTTGCCGTAGCCCCGGGCCAGCATATTGCTGTCGTGGGGCCAAGCGGAGCGGGAAAGAGCACGCTCGGAGGGGTCCTCTCCCAATTGTGGCCGTATCAGTCCGGGTCGATTGCGATAAACGGGGTGGAGTTGTCGCAGATCGCGTTGGAAGCGATGCCGCGTCTGATTGCTGTCGTGGACCAGGAGCCCCATCTGTTTGACACATCTCTGCGGGAGAATCTCCTCCTGGGCAATCCCGCGGCAACCCTTGCGGAGATGCACGAGGCGCTGCGCATTGCCCAACTTGAGGCATTGGTCAATGACCTGCCGCAGGGGCTGGAAACGCCTGTGGGAGAGCATGGCGTCAATTTTTCTGGAGGAGAGCGCAAGAGACTGGCGGTCGCCCGCGCTGTGCTGCAAAATACTCCGCTTATGGTCTTTGATGAGGCGACAGAGGGACTCGACGCCTTGACCGAACGCCATCTGATTCGCGAACTGGGATTGTGGGCCAAAGATAAGACAGTGATTTGGATTACGCACCGGCTGGCCAATTTGGACATGATGGACAAGGTGGTGGTGCTTTCGGCGGGCCGCGTCGTCCAAGATGGCCCAGCTTTGAGCCTTCTGGGCCATGACGGAATGTTCCGGCACATGCGTGAAGCGGAAGCCCAGACATTTGCCTGGAACGTGGCAGCGGATGCCGGCTAAAGTTTGGGGTTCTTGATGTTGACATGTCCCAGAACTGATTCGAGACCCGCTTGAACGAGGTCCGGCGGCAGGTGGCCGTGGGAGTAAAAATAATAGCTGTCAAAACTCCACTTCATCAGATGCGCGCTGACACCGTGCAATGCGATGTCGGTGTGTCCGCCATACATCGTATCCGACAGAATCAGGGTGGCCTCGCTTCCGCCCTCATACATGATGCAGAAAACTTCGGGCTTGTACAGGGGAACGTCGCCGGTGCTGGTCAGTTCCCTAATGACGGTGGCCGCGGCGATGTCCGCCTGGATAATAGCCAGGTGGCCGAGTTTGGGAATGGTCAGCGCATTGACATCGCCGGCGGCAAATATGTTTGGAAAAGATAAGTGCCGCATCACATGGTCCGTGGGGACGAAGCCTTTGTCATCGCCAAGCCCGGAGTATTTGATGACCGGCGGTCCCGCGTAGGGAGGGATCAGGATGCTCAGGGCGGAGGGAACTGTCGTGCCGTCCGCAAATGTCACGGCTTCTTTGCTCACGCCCGTAATGATCTTGTCCTGGAGCATATGGATATCTTTCAAAGCCATGCGTTCTTGCAGAATATGTTGCACGGTATTGCCGACGTCTTCCAAAAATTGCTTCCCGGGGGTAAAGAGGGTGATCGGGCTTTTGTCCCGCAGACCCAGGCGGCGCAGGCTGTGATCCATCATGAACGTGACTTCTCCCATGGGGCCTTCGCAGGCGACATCAAGATGGGGGATGGGGACAGTGTGCCCCCATTCGGTCTTGGCGGTGCCCAGAACTACCGGCCCGCCCCGGAATTTCCGCAGCGCTTGCTGAAGCCGGGGTGCTTCCACGTCATCGCACATGGAATAGCCAAAATTGCGGAAGCCGTCGATGGCGTCATAATGTTTGACAATGCCCATTGTCAAAAACAGATAGTCATAGGGGATAACCAAGCCATTCGAGAGCGCAACCGTCTGTTTGCATGGATCGATATACTGGGCTGACGCCTGGATGAAGCGGGCGTCGGCCCGGTCCGCGATGGGCTGCAGGCGGTGGCGGAAGAGCTCAACCGACTTTCCGGCCATGGCCACATCGGGCATGCCGGGCTTTTGCAGGGTCGTGGGACGCGGGTCGACAAGAATGATATCGGCATGCTGGTACAAGGCGCTGTGCAGTCGGTACAGCAGCCGGAGACCGGCAAACCCGCCTCCAAGAATCACGATACGTGTTTGCGGTGTTGCGGACATGGTGGCTAACTCCTTGCTTGTGGTCCGTACTGGCGGATACGGCTTCCGAATGGTTCCCTTGCACCGTCCATGTGCTAAGGTTTTAGCGCCTTATGGTGGCTGGGAAGGGAGAAGTAGGTGACCGCGCCACCGCCGACAGCCCAGAACCATACGGCGGCGGTTACAGGCCACACCAGAGGAGCCAGCAAGCCGAAGCTCATCGCTTTCAGCAGCCAGGCTACGGCCAGCAATCCCAGTTGAATGGCTCCCGTGGAAAATTTGCCCATGATCAGAGAGCCGACACCTGGCACGAACACGTTGATGATGGTGCCCACTAACGCGAGTGTTTTACGCATCATGACCATCCTTTCCCGTCACACCCCGGCGGTGGCGGCGCGGCGTCTAGGTCGCAATAGGATTCCCCTGCACCGATAAATAAAAAGGACACTAGCGGCGAACTCTTCCCCCGACCGCCGCTTGACAACAGACAGTCAGAACCGTATATCCGCTACCATCCACTTTGATTAGTATACCATAGCCACAGCCGGAGAAAAAACCACCGGGGATCCGTCAGCGCGGGCTATTTGGCAAGCAAATCGGCGCGGGTGCGGTCCCGGTATCGGGACGGGACCGCGATCTTGTATAATCATCCCCATAAGAAACAAATCACCGCGCAAAAGGAGGCGGCTGCCTTGGGATGCCTGTACGAATGCGATGTTCCCTCATGCCCTGCTGAATAAGGCAGGGGAGTCCCTGCCTATCTTCTGAGACAGGGGAGATTCATCGTGAGAAATCAACGGATGTGGGGCGGAATATTTCTGGCCTCTGCGGCCAGCATTTGGGGCGGAATGTACGTGGTCAGCAAAGTGGTGCTGGAGGTCATTCCCCCGGTGTCTCTGGTCTGGCTGCGGTATGTATTGGCTGTCGCTGCCCTGTTTGCAATGGGACAGCGCCAGCGGGTGTCGTGGCGTGTGCCCCGCCAGCAGTGGCTGCTGATTGGGGCCATTGGTCTTGTAGGGTACGTCGTTTCCATCTGGGCCCAGTTTCTCGGAACGGCACTCTCGACCGCTCAGATGGGGTCGGTGATCACGGCTGCCACGCCGGCGTTTATGGCGGTATTTGCCCATTTTCTGCTTCGGGAGCGGATTACG
>DAHWJO010000107.1:0-2661 GCA_027344105.1 Sulfobacillus sp. | reverse complement strand
ATGGGGTCGGTGATCACGGCTGCCACGCCGGCGTTTATGGCGGTATTTGCCCATTTTCTGCTTCGGGAGCGGATTACGCGCCTGAAGATGGTGTCAGTGCTTTTGGCTACCGCCGGTGTGTGGCTGATTGTGGGGTGGAGTCCGGGAGGCGCCCACCGGGAGCTTGGCGGGGCTATCCTGTTTCTGGCGGCGGTGACGTGGGCCCTGATGTCGGTGCTCATCAAGAAAGTGCCGCCAGCGTCCTCCTTGATCGTCGTGACCACCTACGCCCTGTTGGTGGCCTTGATGGCCCTCTCGCCAGTGGCCGTGATGCAGCTCACCCATATTCCGGTCAGGGCCTTTGCTCCGGTGAAAATATGGGGAGGTCTTCTTTATTTAGGGTTTGTCTCCACGGCCATTGCATTTTTTCTGTGGAACCAAGGGCTGCGGATTCTGGATGCCAGCACTGGCGGCGTCTACTTCTTTTTCCAGCCTGTGGCAGGCAGTCTGCTGGGGTGGCTGTTGCTGGGAGAGAAAATTTCCCCGGCATTTTGGGGAGGCGCTGTCCTTATCGCTGCCGGTGTGGTGCTGGTGATCCGGAAGAGGTAAGCCGCCCGGGGACGTCTGCGGGCAGGGCGATGGTCCAGATAGGGTTTTTAACGCATAAGGCGCTGTCGCCCCGAGTGCGGGCAGGTTTCATGCAGGGGCAGACGGCCTGGGGCCTTCCTGCCTGGCAGCGAAGAGTGGCGTATGTCCTCATGACGGTGCCGCCCGTCAGCAAAACGTTACGAGCAGAGAAGGGGGAATAAAGCCATGAGTTCATGGTTGAGCTGGCTGGGACAGTCGGGTTTCGTGATGGAACATCAGGGTGTGCGCCTGGTTATCGACCCGTTTCTGACACCTACGGCGGGGGCCCGCCCTCCCCGGTTCCGCGTGGAGGACCTGGGCAAAATTGATTGGGTGCTGAGCACCCACGAACATATCGACCACTGGGATCACTCCACGATTTGCCGCATCAAACAGGAAAGTCCCAAGGCCCGCATCATGGCGCCGGGCCACCTCCGCGGACTGGCCGCGGAGGCGGGATTTCTGGCGTCTGAATTCACGGAGCCGTCCCTCACCAAAAGGGTGCCTTTAACCCCGGAGATCGGAGTGCGGGCGGTGTCGGCGGTCCACGCTCTGCATGCGGCCCATGGGTATGGGTCGGGAACCGCGGGCCAGTTCCTCGGATACATTCTCAGCATGGAGGGGATCACCGTCTACCACAGCGGTGACACCATTATCTCCCGGGATTTGCTCGACACTCTGTCCCAGGCCCAGATTGACGTTGCCCTTCTCCCCGTCAATGGCCGCGATTTTTTTCGTGACGCTGCCGACGTCGTGGGAAACTTAGGGGCTTGTGAAGCGGTCGAGCTGGCAGGTTATATTGGCGCGAGTGTCTTGGTTCCGATGCATTACGATGCTTTTCCCAACAATCTCGGAGACGTGGGCCAAGTGGCGCGGTACGCTCATGACAAATGGCCGTATATGACGGTGGCCGTTTTAGGATACGGGCAGAAATGGCTGCTGGAGAAACCTATGGCCCTGGCTCACTTGTAAGGGGTGTCAGGAAGAAGTTCCGGAAAACGCCAGATAGCGCCCTCATACCCACGAGCTGGATGAAGGCGCCTGGATGATCTGCTGATACCAGGTCAAAAACAGGGGAACGATGCGTTCAGGGGTATCGGCGACGAGGCTGTGCAAGGCTTTGTCTAAGAATTCTGTGCGGTTCATCGGTGCCTGTTTGAACAATTCCACTGAACGCGGCACGTCCACAATGGGGTCCTCCAGACTGAATAGGGAGAGGCTGGGACAGTGGAGCTCCGAAGGGCGCACGAGCTGATTTTGGGCGGCGAGCAAATTCAGCAGAAACCCCAGCGTGTAATACCGGTTGGTTAGCGGGTCGCTCTGGATAAGGTCGACGACCTGCGGCTGGGTTGTGACGCCGGTCATGGGCAAGGGAAAGAGGGGGCGCGCTCTGCCCAAAATCGGCTGTAAGGTCCACAAGAGCCGAAATACTGCGGGATGGAACTGAAACCGGAGCTGCAACGCTGGGGATACGAAGAACAGCCCATCCGGACTGACCAGGCTTTGCGCGGTGAGCATGGCGATCAATCCGCCCAAGCTTTCTCCTCCCAACAATGAGGGGAGGGGAGTGGGGGCTGATGCAGAAAATTCCGCCCAGATCGCGGTCAGGTCATCCAGGTAGTCCTGGAAGCGGACCACATGGCCCCGGGTTCCCTTGGAGCGCCCGTGGCCGCGAAGGTCAGGAAGCCACACGCGGATGCCCGCCTCCGCCAGACTGATGGCTAAGGGCAGGTAAAAGTCCGAATGAACGGCCGAGGCGTGCAAAAACAGCAATTGGGCGCGGGGATGGGCAACATCCACGGTCCGCACGTAGATGCGCGGCTTATTCGGAAGGTACTGAGCGAAGACAGATATTTTAGCCATGGATGCACACCCGCTCCGCTAAGGCCCGTACCCTCTGCGTCAAAGGATTCATGTTAACCGGGGTCACCTCGTTTTTATTAGTATTATGCCCTGCGTCTGGAGGGCAGAGTCCACCGGAAGAGGTTCTTGTCTCATTTTCCCTTATTATTATGCGGGAGATCGGGACAAATGTGTTGATGAATTTGTTTAGTA
>DAHWJO010000106.1:0-12041 GCA_027344105.1 Sulfobacillus sp. | reverse complement strand
CCTCCTATGCGTGCGGACGCCCTGCGGCAGGCCGAAAACAGCTTGCCGTGGGGGAACACCGGCCAATGACAATTTGCGTGCTCACCTTTGCTAAAGACTATCCACTCTCCCGTCAGGTCCAGCACTCCCCAGCGGGCAATAATTGAACCGCGCCTACGATCCCCTCCCTCACGGGCCGATTCCCTTTTGGAAGGCCGTCGTTGTTGATGCCCCGGAAGAGTCTTTGACCTCTTCCGGGCCCCGACGATGAATCTAACGCTCTGCTTCTACCGTTTTGACTCTTTATCCCACAGACTGGCTTAAACTGACGGCCATATCCGTCCCTTCAGGATTGTTCCAATACCTTTGGCATTTTTTTCAGCAAGCCGAAGAGAGTTTTCAGGCTGATTTGGATCTGGGGATCCTTCATCATCCGGAACATGCCCGTGAGCGTTAGGTGTTTGGAGTCATTTTCTGCTTCTTGAAACGCCATGGACATCGCTTCAGACATGCCTTCAAAAATAGCGAGCCCTCCAGGCAATGCTCCAGAATCCAGGAATTCGCTGAGGATTAAGATGCCCTTTTGGGCCAGAGTACTGAGGTGACTGACTGTCGCGACACTGATGGACTCTTTGGCCGCACTGACCAATCCGACAAGATCGATCAAGGTCTGCCAGGTTCCATTCGATTGCCATGTCACCAATTGATGCAGAAGACCCACCACGAGCTCCTGATTGTCGAAAACCTCGGTAATCAATTGGGTCGCGTCCGCCTCGGTAAGGCGGGACACCAGGCTACCCGTACTTGATAGCAATGTTCCCACCCGCTCTGCCATCGGCGCCGTGGCGGAACTCTTTACGGCCGTCAAAATTCCGGCAAATTGGGTCAGGGCGTCCCATGTGCCATCTTCGTGCCACTGTCCCACCTGCTTGAGTACGGTAATGAGCGCCGGATTCTGGATGATGGCCTCTTGCATCAGTCCCCGAATCTCGGGTTCGGCGGCCATGCCAGCCAGTTCTCCCACGGACGTCACCATGGTCCCCATCCGCTCTGCCATCGGTGCCGTGGCCGAGCTCTTTACGGCTGTCAAAATTCCGGCAAATTGGGTTAATGCGTCCCATGTGCCGTCCTGCTTCCAGTGGATGAGCAGATCTAGAACCTCACCGGCCGCCTCTTGACGGGGACTGTCCTCGGTATCCGGTTCCGTTCCCGCCGCTTGGCTGCCTCGGGTGGATTCAACCGACGCGAGGAGCGTGTCGATTTGTTTCCCCGCGGAGGGCTCTACAGTCCCCTTGAGCGCCACCAGCATGTCTGCCCACTCTTGTAGTCTTTCTTGAGACACTTCAATCGTCGCCATCATCCTGCCTCCTTTGCTCCATTCATTACAATAGGCCTGCAGGGGTCAGCCAGTACAGCCGGTTATACGCCATCTTGAACATATGCACCATTTCCGTGGGTTCGGAAGGTTTCGGCGGATTGAGATAATCGAACGTAATGTACGTGGCTTTCGTTAAGCTCGTTTCAATGAAGCAAAACACTTTACCGTCATACCGGATCGAACCCAGTCCGCCATTCAGCAAATTTACGATGTTCCCGGCAACCACATCGGCTTCGAAATGTGCGGTGGATCCCGCCTTGCTAATAGGAAGATCGGTAGCATCTCCCAGTACGAAAATATCTTCCGACCCCTTCATGCGCAATGAGGTGCGCTCTGTGGGAATCCATTTGCCGGCATCGCCTAAAGCAGACCGCCCAATCACGTCCTGGCCGGTGTGCGGGGGAATCGCCACCAACAAGTCGTAATCGAGGGTTTCGCCTTCTAAACTGGTGATGGTTTTCTTAGCCGGGTCCACTTGTTCTGGATTAAAAAAGATGTGAGATTCAATTTTCTGATCCTCAAAGACCGGAGCAGCCCACCGTGCCACTGGTTCCAGCGAGTGCAGACGCCCGATTGGATAGGTGTACACAATCTCTGTCTTCTGGCCGAGCCCTTTGGCCTGGAGCCAGTCTTTGAGCATGAAAGTGAATTCCAAAGGCGCCACCGGACATTTATGGGGCACTCCGACCGTGATGACAATACGTCCTCCCTCAAAGTCATGCAGAGCCTGGCGCAATTTTAAGGCCCCCTCCTCTGTGTAAAAGAGGTGTCCCCCTTCCGGCAGTCCCGCCACTTGCTCAGGTGCGGGGCGGCTGCCGGTGGCAATCACCAGATAGTCGTAAGGAACGGCCGTCCCATCTGTCATCATCACGGTTTTTTTGTCCTGGTCGACACGGTCAGCCGAGCCCACCACCATTTTGATGTGTCGGTCAAGAATCTCGCGCTCCGGCTTTTTGGCTTCTCCTGGAATGACCTGGTCAAACGCGACATACAAAAACATCGGCTGATATACGTGTTGCTCCGAGTCTGTAATAACAGTAACCTCGAGTGTGCCTTTTTTTATGTCGCTGTTCATTTGCCGCGCCACTTGATTCGCGACAATCGTTCCTCCCACACCGCCGCCCAAAATCACAACTTTCTTCATCTTACTATCCCTCCCCGTTGCTTCGAAGACCAGTTACTGGTATGTTTTTCTTTACTTGATTTTTTTGACCTGGATCTTGAAAATATCCCCGTCTTGCACGTTACTGACCAGTTCCTGCCCTGCGCGTTTCACCCACTCAGGAATGTCATTGGCTGATCCCTTATCCGAAGACCACACTTCGAAAACTGTTCCCACTGGCTCTTGACGGATGCCTTTGATCAGCTCCATCAGAGGTCCGGGACAGAAAGAATTGCGTCCATCCACGATTTTGACTGCGTCTGCCATGGTGTGTCTCCCCCTCTTTTTTTCGTCATGGTTGTTTTATAGCGTGAATGTCGTTTCGCCTTCCACCATCGCCAAAAATCCTGCGACCCCCAGAGTGTTGTCAAAGATATCCACTAAATCATCAAGAGTCCAGTGGTACAGATCCAAAACCATGCTGCAGGCGTACAGTGTCACATCTCCCATTTCTTTGCCTTGCCGAAATAGGTCGAGGAACGACGCAGCGCCGCCTGTTTCAATGATTTTACGGGCCACCGGCCCTTGAGCGACCATACCGGACACCGCCGGATCTTTATGAAAAGCGGAGAGGGCCTCCATACTGACAAAGATCTTGATAGGTTTCCCATAAGTAGCCGCCACCGCTGTCAACATGGCCGCAGCATGAATCTTCGCGTAATCGTTGGATAGCACCATCATGTTGATTGCTTCAGGATTTGGCATAATAGACTCCCTTCGTGAAATGAACAACTCAGCCGATCTTGTCGCGAATAGTAGGGAATGTGTGTGAAGGACCTTCGGTCAATAATGGGAATATGTTCACTTTTAAATACAAGATCATCAGAACCTCCGGTCACTTCCCCCGAACTAACCTCCCTACTCCACCACAATACTTGGGTCTAGGTTTTATTCCCATGACCTTAGAGACCTATTAGCATGGGCCAAATGGTCCCTTGCGCCAAGGGCCGTTACAATAAAGGTGCCAAGACCACGGAGGGCACGAATCGAGCGGTCACCGGCCTTGCAATCGCCACTGACCAGACATGGCCGCACGCAGCAGAATGACAGAATGAGCATTGACCCGCTCAGACAAATTTTCGCAGGGCGCTTCCTTGGCAGGAGTCCGGGGCTGCCTTGGCATGGAGAACACTTTCAAGCTCTGTTCTCCCTGTCTGTTTTCGGGCGGTGAAATCCTCTATGTCTGTTCCGAAAAATTCCCCCGAGAAACGCGCACCGGGCCGCGTTCACTCAAATCCGGGTCTTTGAGGCGGCTCCGGGGCCAGAAGCTGGCTCAGGACGCGGGGTTCAAGGTGACCTGGTAGCCGAGGCCTTCGAGGCGTTTGATCGCCTGGCGCGCCATCCGCTCGTGATCGCGCTGGTCGAAGTACTCCACGCCGAGGTCGACATAAGCTTGTTGGCGTTTGAGCATGTACCAGAGATCGACCACAATCGTGTGGGCGACGATCACTGCGGCGCGCTTGGGGTCCTTCGTGCGGACCATGCGGCGATATTGGGCCCCCACATAGGTCGCTTTTGTGCGCCCAGCCGCATGCCCAGCTTCCACCAGGACAGCCCGCAGACTGCGGTTCCCAGGAATGGTCCGGCCCGAGAGACGTTTGCCAGCACTCTCGTGGTTGCCCGGCGCGAGACCCACCCACTTCGCCAGGGACTCAGGGCTCCGAAAGGGTTGGACAGTAGGCCCGATCTCGCTCAGCACAGTTTCCGCCGTGCGCTTCCCGATCCCCGGATGGCTTTCAATCAGCGCCTGAGTGTCGGCCAAAGGGGCCAAGCGCCGCTCCACTTCGGCGTCAAGCGTGGCAATCTGTTGGTCTAGCGCCGTGAGGTGCTGCAGTTGCGAGGTGAGCAGAAACTGTTGATGGCTACCCATCAGCTCCTCCAACGCGCGGGCCAGCTCTTCGGGCGTCGCCCGAATGCGGTCATCAGCCAACGCGGCCAACTGCGGGGGGTCCGAGTCCCCCCGCGCCAAGGCGCGGAGAATGCGCGTCCCCGAAGTGCCCAGCACGTCGCTGATGACCGAACCGAGTTTGATGTTCGCGCCTTCCAAGACCTTCTGAATGCGGTTGGCTTCGCGTGCGCGTTCTTCGATGACGCTCTTGCGATAGCGGGTGAGTTCGCGCAGCTCGCGCTGCGCGCGGTCGGGAATGAAACTGGGCTGGAGCAGCCCATGTTGTAACAACTGGGCGACCCACTCACTATCCTTGACGTCGGTCTTGCGTCCGGGGACCGCCTTGATGTGCGCCGGATTCACCAACCAGGTGGTGAAGGCGTCCTCGAGGACGTTGAAGATCGGCTTCCAGTAACTCCCCGTCGATTCCATGGCGACGTGGGTCACCTGGAGGCCCGTGAGCCACGTCGCCAAGGCGCGGAGATCCCGGGTAGTGGTCCCAAAGGTCCGAAGAATCGGGCCAGATTCCGCCTCGGCCCGAATCAACACACAGACGACGATCGTCTTCTTATGCACGTCGAGACCGGCGCACCGAGCAAACACGACATCCATCAAATACCCTCCTCGATATGAGCTACTCACATGAGGGCCATGGGGCCAAGCGGGGACGACAGGATTCTGTTCGGCGTGCACAGCCAATAGCTGGCAACAAGGTGAGGTACCCATGGCGCTCCGGGTCAAACTATAGCGCGGCCTCGTGAGACCACAGACGAATCGACCTCCCCATGGGAGCGCAGGGAGAGGATTCGACAGCGCCCACGCAGAAACCTGCTGAGATCCACGATCACGGACACCAAACCGGGGTATTTTTCATGCGGCGGGGCGCGGCGGAGCAGCATGGGAAACTATAGCTAACCTACCGCGCAAAATGAAGTTTTTAGCACCCAGCGGTGATCGGCGAGAGAGGTTGCCCACTGGCGGACAACTGACGTTTCAAACGAACCCTCTTATCACTTTCGGCCACCGCTGTCCAAGCAACACAAAACCAACAGTCGGATATCCGGCTGTATCTCACCACTCAACTGCACATTCATTCAGCAACACTTCAGCCAGATTTTACCTCCCCTTCAGTTAAGTCGCTCTCCAATCCGGTATGATTAGCCCTGTTAAAGCTCGGCATTACGAAATGCGCCAACGCATGTCTGGAGGATCGTCGATGAACGTGCAAAAAACAATCAAAGCGATCGTGGTAGTTGGAACCATCAGCCTCGTGGCCGCAGGCTGCGGAACGTCTTCTGCTACCCCAATACCGCCAGCTCCCCACTCTGCCGTTGCGGCCACATCTCACCGCAAGCCCGGCAAGGTGCAGCATATCAGGGGTGTTGTATCCGCTCTGACGACCAATCAGCTAACACTCAAGACACCGGCGGGCAAAGTCTTGTCCTTTGCGTTATCCACCAAGACAAAATATCGGCAGAAGAAATCTCTGATTGCCAGGACCCAAATTCCCACGGGCGCCACTGTTATTGTCGGGGCAGTTCCTCAACATGCGGCAAGGTTGGTCCGGCTTGTTTCCAAGCCGTAGCTGCAATAAGCAAATGCCTCACGCAGCATGGCGGCCACATGAAGTGGAGCACCCACACCGTTTATAGGAACACACGGAGGGAGCGAGAAAATCCCTGCCACGCGGCAGTCCCTTGCCTCATACCACACAAAATCCGGGGAGGTGCAGCCAGAGATATGCCTGCATTGCATTATTCGCGTACAGCGCTGCGGACAATTGTCGAGAGGCGCCTGTGCCGCTTGGCCTTAGACAACGCCCGCGTGCACCGATATCAGCGGCTGCTGTGGCGCTGGCACACCGCAGGCAGCAGTATGGAAGAGCCCGCGGACTTCATTTGGTGGGTTGAGCAGACTGAACCCCGGTTGCGGCGGTGGCTGCACGGGCAGTCCTTCCCTGATTACTGGGATACCGATGACTTTTTACAGCAGACCTATGTGCAGGCCTGGCGGTGGTTTCAAAAAAACCACTACTGTCCGCCGTGGCCGCTCACGATGGCCATCTGCCGCAATGTCTTTCTTACACGGTGCCGGCGGGCAGCCCGGGAAACCGCATGGTGCCGGGTCCAACCTCTCATCACAGGATGCGAGGAGCCAGGCTACACTGCCGTGGAGACTCGCCTCTTGTGGACGGAGCTGATTTCCCCTCAGGAGATGCAGTGGGTCAGGATGTATTATGGCGACGGAACCCCACTCAGAGCTGTGGCAGAATCTTCACCGCTGACATACAGCACCCTAAAAATGCGGCTCTACCGCCTCCGCCGCCGCTTGCTGCACACTGCACAGCAGTGGCATGACAAAGTAGTGAGCTAAAGCGCGCATAACTGCTCCCGCCCTTGTTGGACTAGTGTCCCCGTTCATGATTTTTGTCTGTCCGCCCAAGAGAACACAGCTAAAACAGTCTCAGGATGGCCCAGCTTCCCACAATCAAAAAGGTGGCGGCGCGGCAATGCTGGATCGGCACAAGCTTTGTAGAAATAGGCGATATGCCCCAGCGCCGAGTTGTTCCCACTTTGACCACATTAATGGCTGGATGGAGTGGAGTCATGATAGAGCAAAATATGCCGTCACGGCCGGCTAAAAAAATGAGAATTCCCTACCTGCGAGTTTTGCTGTTAGCCAGCGGCACCCTAGCTGTCTTATCCGCCTTAACCTATGGCGTCATCCGCAGTACGCGCCCGCCCGCCGCAATCCGCTATCTGAGCGCCGCTGTGCATAAGGGAGATTTGTCCCAAACGGACATGGCCACGGGCGAGGTCGTGCCCGCTAATACTTTTACGGTAGCCGTGCCCTCCAATGCCACGTTAAGTCAGCTGCCTGTCCATTTGGGCCAAACCGTATCGAAAGGAGCCGTTCTAGCCACATTCACGGACCCTGCTTTGGCCAGCCAGGTAGCCTCCCAGCAGGCCACGGTTCTCACGGACGAAAATCAGGTCAATCTCTTAACCTCTCAAGTGTATGCTGCGTCCCGGCAGGCTGATATCACCCAAGCCCATGACACTCTGGCGCAAGCGCAAGACCAACTGTCCGCAGACCAAGCGCTAGGCGTTGTAACAGCCCCTGACAGCGGGCAGGTCAGCCGCGTCGATGCGGTAGGAACGAGTGTGGCCCAGGGTCAAACCATTGCCGTGATATCAGGGAAAAGCATTGTGGCTGCTCTGGCCGGGACGGTGCAGACCGTCAACGTGGCAGTTGGCCAAACGGTGTCATCCGGAACGCAGATCCTCACCCTGACTTCCCCTTCCCTGACTGCCAAAATTTTGGGAGACGAAAGTCAGGTCGCTGGTTTCCAGGCTCAACTGGACAAAACCGAATCTCAGGACAGTGCGAATCAATTAGCGACCGTTGTGGACCAAGCCAAGGCACAGCTCACCCGGGACCAGCAAACTCTAGAGCAAGACCAACAAGCTCTGTCCGGACTTGTGGTCAAAGCGCCTTATGCGGGAGAAGTGACCGTCCTCAATGCCTCGGCTCCGCCGGGGACTAAGCTCCTAACCATGGACAGTCTGACGCAGATGGTAACCATCCCCATCCCGGAAACCCAGATCAACGCGATTCATGCCGGTCAGCCCGTCACTATAAGTTTGCCAGGACTGGCGGGTAAAACTGTCACGGGAACGGTGCAGGGAATCGCGCCAGTGGGCACCTATGCGAATGGCGTGTCGAATTTCCCCGTCTATGTGACTCTCAGCGGTTCATCTGGAGTGCGTTATGGAATGAGCGCGCAGGTCTCGGTCGTCATCAACACTGTGCACGGCGCCCTGCTCGTCCCCTTAGCCGGAATTCATAGCCACGGAACCCACAATTTCGTAGAAGTGCTCGCATCAAACGGTCAGATCTCGCGGGTGCCTGTCCATGTCCTCTTGGAGAACCCCACTATGGCCGCCGTCAAGTCGAAACACCTGTCCGTCAATGACCATGTGGTTACCGCCTCTTTGACGCCGTCGAGTGGCAAACTGCACCTGAAAACCAAAGGCCGCGCCCTCCACAAGGGAAAACCTCCAGGGAAAAAGGGAAGGAAAGGGACACCGTGATCCGCACTGTTTCGCTTTATAAAGACTACAAGTTAGGCACAGGAGTCTACCATGTGCTCGAGGATATAAATTTTCATGTGCCGACCGGAATGCTCTGCGCTATCGTTGGCCCCTCGGGCTCGGGGAAAAGCACATTATTGAATATTCTGGGCGGCCTAGACAGCGCGACCAAGGGTCAATACTGGCTGAACAGCCACGACGTCAGTCAATTCGATTCGACCCAGTGGGCGCATGAACGCAACCGCACCATTGGCTTTGTCTTCCAGTCCTTTCAATTGATTTCAGCATTGCCGGCTCGGGAAAATGTGGCCCTGCCGCTGGTGTACCGCGGGGTCCCGCCAAAAGTCCGCAGAGCCAAGGCGGAGTATGCTTTGGAGCAGGTAGGATTGGCTGAGAGGCTTCATCACCGCCCCTCGCAATTGTCTGGAGGCCAGCAACAGCGCGTCGCCATAGCCCGCGCTCTGATAGGCGACCCCCCGCTGATTCTGGCGGATGAGCCGACAGGAAACTTAGATCTCAAAACAGGACAGGAAATTCTGGAATTGCTGCAGGCTCTGAACGAGAACGGCAAGACGGTTGTGATTGTGACGCACAGCCAAGAAGTAGCCCAAGTGTGCCGCCAAATCATTGGGATTCAAGACGGTCATGTGGTGAGAAACACTTTGGAATTGGAGGAGATGCGGTGACCTTCCGAGACGGGCTGTCACTGGCCTTATCAGGCCTAGTCAGCAATAAGCTGCGTGCCGCACTAACCATGCTTGGAGTGATTATCGGGGTAGCTGCGGTCATTGTGCTGGTTGCCATTGGACAGGGTGCCTCGTCTTTAGTGACATCCCGAATTGAAACATTGGGAACCAATGTGCTGTTCGTATCTCCTGCCGGGGGCACGCCCTTTCCGGTGACAGAGTCTAGCCTCGTGGCCCATACCTTGCCCTATTCGGACCTGGTAGTCCCTGAGATGGCGGCAGGCGCTAAAATATCCACCTTGAGCGTCCAGGGCAGCGGGTCTATTGACGGAACGACAGCATCGTATCTGCAGCTTGGCGGGATATCGCTGGCAACCGGACACTTTTTAACGCCGTTTGAAGTCGCCCAAGATCAACACGTGGCCGTGTTGGGCGCCAATCAGACGGCCAGCTTGTTCGGAGGGCAAAATCCGGTAGGGTCCTCCATCTTGGTCATGGGGCAGCAATTTCAAGTGGTTGGCGCACTAAACGCGGTAGGCCAAGGGCCAGGGGCCAGCCAGGACAACGAAATCTTCATCCCTATCACCGTCGCTCAAACTTTGCTGAGCACTAACCAACTAAGCCAGTTGGTCATCAAAGCGGCCAGTCCCGGGCAGGCGAATTTGGCGGCTGACTATTTGACAAATCTCTACACAAACCAGTTTGGAAGCCCCAGTGCCGTGAGTGTCGCCTCCGAGGATCAGGTGCTTCAGACACTGCAGGCGACCCGGGCCACCTTCACGGACTTGCTGATTGGGACTGCGGCCATTGCCTTGGTGGTAGGGGGCATAGGCATCATGAACATCATGCTGGTCTCCGTGACTGAACGCACCAGGGAAATAGGAATTCGCCAGGCTCTTGGAGCCACCCGGGAAGATATTCTCCTGCAGTTTCTCCTGGAATCGATGGCAATGAGTTTAGCAGGCGGCATCCTGGGAGCGGTATTCGGGCTGGGAGCGATGCACATCATTCCCTTAATCCTGAAGACCCCCGCCGTCTTCTCACCGACTGCATTGGTGCTGGCATTCGTCTTCAGCACGGCGGTCGGTCTGATATTCGGCCTGTACCCTGCCATAAAAGCGTCCGGTCTGGATCCTATTCAGTCGCTCCGATATGACGGGTAAGCTTGATTGGCTGCATTTCAACAGCTTGTGGGGGCTCCTGCTTGGATTTGTCTGTCGAACCCGCGTATTGCGGCTGCGGATTCACGTCTTGCTGAGGCAGTGGCGCTTCAATCCATGGGGCGCCAGAGACCGGCACAGCGGCGATTCTGCTGCTGCGGGAGCAAAGTTTTATTGGGAGAATATGGAATAGTGTATGGCAGTGTTGGCCACTCTTGTACCGTGAATGCCCGGCGTTTCTCCCTGTACACCTGATGAAATAATATTCCGTGACGTATCCTGCCCAGTGGGGAACTTCCGAATCGCCGCGGCCAAAGAGGTAGGAATCTGCTGCGTTCCGGGTATCCGGGGCGGCCCATATTGGAACTGTGGTCGCTCTGCTCCTGCTGGCCGTCCTGACAAACCCGCTGCCAGCGCCCGTTGTCTCCCCACCGGCACAGCCAATCTCTTTTCCTCCATCACGTCCGCATGACTGGTGCTCCATGTCGTGCGCCAGTTGCACAGCTCCGCGCTGGATGTCGGACTGATTTACGGACTCAGGGAGAAATCTGGTATCGCGCTGGGGATTGCGCCGCACAATCCTGGCGGGCACCCTGCTCTCCGGACTGGCTCTGCTCATTGTTCCCGCATGGCTAGCGTTTCCAGCCTTGTCCGCCGCCATTGGGTTGCTCTTCATGGGGGCACCGATATACCACATTACTCAGGCCAGCCTTCTCCAGGCAATCACTGCCCATCGGCTTCTCGGCAGATTTCCCCAAAACTCAAACCGGCTACCAAAACGCCTTGTGGGTCACTGTGGCCGGCAATTTACCGTCTTTATTTGGATAGATCTCTCACCTGTCTTCTCCCTGCGCTCGATTCCCGCAGCGGCGGCAGATGCGGCCGTGGAGCTTGAGTCAGGCAGGGACCCTGAGTGACCCAAACTTGCAAAACCGCGCAAACGGTGCTGGCCCATGACTCCCAAAAATGCCGTGCCGCGGTCACCAGCTTACCGGACGATTTGTCCGCCATCCAGTCACATGTTTACGTCCCTGATTGATATAGACGGGCACTCGTGCCCGCCGTGTTTATCCCGGTCAAATGCCGAGCCGCGGAACATTCGCGTATAATAGCTTTAAGGATGGTGAACGGGTTGCAAATGATTCGCCAGGTGTTTAGGCGCCGCAATTTGGCTCACGGCCAGGTTGTCGGCAAACACCGCGAAATGCTGGAAACACACTTCCCACTGCCTGTTCGGCCGGTTGAACAAGCATACAGACGACTTCCCCTCGACCGGGCAGAAGAGACCGGGGGATAGAACCTGCCCAATGGCCATGGCGGGACCAGGCGCAGAGCACAAGGCCCTGGATTGTCAGTGACAAGAGTCCCTTGGCGACCCGACATGATGCGCTTGGAGTTTCCGTTGCAGTGTTGCGCCGTGCCTTTAGCGTGCAAACCTTAGCCATGTGCGTACAAAGCATGCCCGTGGGCCGAGAGTACTGGCCAGCTGCCCACTCCCAGTTCACGAGCACCTGCTGTAAACCGAGTGCGGCCTTCAGGGGCAACAACCCGGTTTAGTAATTCAAGACCAACAAGGAGGAATGCGCCGGAATGTATAGGGACCTGCGCGGAACCCAACAAGCCAATGTTCCATCGCATCTCGCGGATCTTCCTCTGAAATTCTGGGTCGCGGTGGTTCTAACCGGGATAGCTTC
>DAHWJO010000105.1:0-12042 GCA_027344105.1 Sulfobacillus sp. | reverse complement strand
TGCCTGATGTTCTGTCACTTCCACACGGGCTACCAAGTCGTAGACTTGGCGGCGAACTGACGCGGTAGCCAGCACGTGGGCCAGACTCTCCCCACACTGTTCACAGTGTGTCGGGGTATGGACGACAACGTGATCTGGATCGTTGCGCAACGCCAATCGTGCCCCGGCATGGCCAGGTTGGCCGCCGATCGCTCTGCCGCTCGATACCCGGCGGCTTTTGGGAGCCGGCCTATCGGGGCTGTCACTGGAGGACGGCTTGCTACTATTGTTGCTATCCTGCTGCAGCAGGCGCGTCAGCTCTTTCACTTCGGCGTCCAGGTCCGCCGCGCGTGCGGCCAAGGTGATGACCAAGTCCGCGACTTGCTCGGGAATGCTAGCACACGCGGTGATGAGCGTGTTGCGAGACAATTCGCGCGGATCTATTGGCACATCCCTCATTTCTCTAGCGGATGAACTTACTATAACCCACCCGCTCCGGGATGTTCAGCACTATTTATGAGGATGCTGAGTAGTTACAAGTTCAGCAAAAACAAGTCAGCAAGAAGCCACCGCGTTCCACGAAAGGCGGTGGCTTCTTGTTGACTTATGGTACAAGGACATACTAGAGCTCTTTACCTTTGAACACCAAGCACAACGAGACGTTTCGCAAGCAGACGTTAACGCTAATCGAATTCACCTACCGTCAAGATCTCTCCCTCACTATTGTCAGACAATGTTGCACTCACGCTACTGCTGCGGGCAACGAAACCCTTATAGAGAACAAATCCGGCCACGGGTGCAACAAAGGCGCTGAGATCCATTCCACCTAGGAGCGATTTAGACAGCGGACTCTCCCATAGCGCGGAGTTTACGGTCCACAGGGCGAGAAAAGAGGAGAGCAATAATACCGCAATCGCTGTCCAGTTTGTTCCGTGGGAGTACCAGTAGCGTCCGGATGGCGTTGTGTCTACGAGGCTTGGAGCATCATAGTTGCCGCGCCGCGAGACGAAATCGGCAAGAAACATCCCGGTCCATGGTCCGATAACGAGAATGGAAAGGCCCAAAAAGTTTTGAAAGAATCCCAGAAATCCGTGAGCGATAAACAAGGCATATAAAGTGATTGCAACGGCAATGGTGCTGTCAAAAAACACGGAAATATAACGTTTCATCCGAAATCCAATCGCGAGAAAGCTCATACCTGAGCTATAGGAATTGAGATAGTTCGCCGAGACCAGCCCCACGATCACCACGATGAGAAAAGGCACAACATACCACGTTGGCAACACGGCCATAATGGCTCCTACCGGATCGGCCGCGAAAGCTTTCGGACTGACAAACGTGCCCAACAGCACCCCGAGGATCAGTTCGATGGCTGCAGCGAGACCGCTGCCCATCCAGGTATAGCGGACAATGGCGGATGCGGAGTTATGCTGAGGCATATAGCGCGTGTAATCCGACGCATAATTTGTCCATGAAAACACCGTGGACATAAGGCCGATTGACAGGGCAAAAATCATGGTGGTTAAGGGACCTGATGCCCATAAGGCGGACGCTGGAGGCTGAAAGTTCCAGCGCACGTGCGGGAGGATGACGACAATCAAAATCAAGGAGAGCGCTCCCAGTATGTAGGCGAGCACACGCTGCATCACCACCACGGTTTCGTGACCTAAAATCGGGATGCTGAAGGTTAAAGCAATGCTGACGACAATCGCCGCTAATATTGTAAGCACCCCGGTAGAGGGCAGGGACAAAACATGGAATAGAGCTAGAAGAGCATACACGGTGAGCACCGTACTGACAGCTTCCCACCCAACGTTGTTGATCCAACTAAAAGTGGAGGGGAGGCGATTTCCCTTGACGCCAAAAATGGCGCGCGTTATGGTGAGAGTCGCCGTGCCCGTTTTGGCTCCGGGGATACTAGCCCAGCCTAAGATGACAAAAGCTCCGACACAAATAGCCGATACTGCCAGTGACTCCCATATGTTGAGGCCCATTGTGGTAAATAACTCTCCGATAATGATTGCGCTGAAACTCAGTTCGGCGGCAAGCCATACGTTAAATAGCTCGCGGGGCTTCCCGTGCCTTTCGTCCGCAGGTATGATATTGATTCCGTTAGTTTCAACATGAAAAGCTTGGTCACGGCTGTCAATGTTTGACATTTTTGTGCTCATGAACAAATCCTCCTCAAGGGCTATAAAGTGGGGGTAAGCATGGGGACACGATACATTAAAATATCGCCGGGACGCATTTTCGCATATCTCTAATAACGCTGGGAAAGGTTAATGACGGATGGGTCTCGATAGACACACAAATGTTGCACAATCATCTATGTAAGACTGACATTATTATGCAGATTAACTGAGTGCTTGTAAAGTACATTGACGCTATTTCAAATTTCTTTGTTAGATCTGCCAAATCACTTCTGATTTGTTAACCCTGTATGGGAAAGTATCTTTAAACCTAACATTGGTTGGGTTAGAGTCTCACTGTGTCGATACAATGGTTGTAAGTCAGTCGGTAATGTGCTGGCCGCCGTTCCGAGGAGGCTACTTCACGCTCGCAGCAGATATTCCACTTTATCTCTTATCAATGCGCAATAGGTTTTCGGAAGAAGGATTTAGTTGGGCCGTACAGTAAAAAATGAGGGCGACTGCGCCCCCGTTGGTGGTCGAATGAAAGAAAGTCCCCATACCTCTAAAGCATCCGTTTGAGAGGATATGCTATAACGCAACCACAGGCGATGAGAGAGCAGGTCACCTAACATGTGAAATCCAGACATCCCATCATCCAGATCGACACTCCTGAATGTGCACGGCATCACCTGGTGGGCGATGCCACGCTTTCACCCGGAACCGTCCTTGCAGGGAGTATGGTGGCCCCGCCCGACCCAATCGACGATCACCCGCAGCCTCTTGAACCACACTGGGAAGGGCTATTATCGAGAGTTTCTGTGTAGTGCTTGGTGTTGGCAGGGTTAATCAGCACCACCGAAATCCCCTGACCAAACAATCATTTCGCCACATTCCACCAAATAATGGCCAGTGCGTGGGTTGCCTGTCACGGGTGCAGGTCCGTACTGCGGGCAAAACCTCCAGCGATGGGGAGTGTTTCCCTGCGGCACACCCCAGCATCCCATGTGGGTCGGCCCCTTCTCCCCCAATAGGTCAGCAGTTCCACGGGGTCACACCCACAACAGATACGGCCTTCCTTGTTCTGAAGGGGGACCCGCACCCACACATCCCCACCGCTGAGCCTTCCACCACCCACTGGAAAAGTTCAACTATCCGCCAGTACGAGCGCCACAGCGCGAATTGGTGATCCAGTCCCACCGCGAATTCGCAGTGGCAACCCCATATACAGAAATTCTTGGTCCGCAACCGCATCCAAATGACACAAATTTTCCGTATTGGTTATGCCATGTCGCCGACACACAAGGTGACCAGAAAACTTTGTATCCCGAGGGTTGTCGATGGAAGGGGCATCAATGCCGATATTAACAATTCCTTGCGACACTAACCATTCTGCTCCTTCCTCACTTATTCCGGCATAGCGGGTAAGCCACTCGCTACTCCCATAAGCACGGGCATAATGCCCCGTATATAACAATGCCACCGTCTTACCGCGCAGTGTGAGATGAGCCGCGTCGACGGCACGTTTTAGATCCTGCACGCCAATGTAGTCGTCTGCGGATACCTGGGATACATTAAGACAGACTCCTGGACCGTAAAAATACTCCAATGGCATCTCATCAATAAAACGCCCGTTAGGGTCGTATTCATAGGAGGCATCACTATGAGTGGGACCATGTTCGTTAATCAGAAGATTATTCGTCGCAAATTCAAACCCGATCTTGTTCTTGCTTGCCGCATGGTCGATATTGGGAAATATCAAAGTGGGCTGGTGTAAGGGAAATACCGGCATCCCCTGATAAATTTCTTGGGTCAAGTCTACTAGACGTACTCCCATGCTTGTCCCTCCAATCGTACACACTAAGATATTAGAACAGGCAACACCTCAAAGTGGTCCACATCCACCAACCCAGCGTCCGTAATTTTCCATTTTGGACTCGTAGCGAGGGATAAGAAGGACAGATGCATCAAGGGGGCGGCAATAGTTGTACCCAAGTCCCGCTGAGAAATCGCATAAAGTTCTTGAATTCGCTCAGCCACCGCGCTCCCGGTTAATTCATCGGTAATTAACCCCCCTACGGGTAGTGGCAAATCTCCCAACACCTTTTCGTCTTGAACTAGGGCTACCCCGCCTCCCATGGCAATCACATGATTGATGGCCACCGCCATGTCCTGATAGTTCGCTCCACAACAGATAATGTTATGCGTGTCGTGCGATACACTTTCTGCTATCGCTCCCCGCTTCAGCCCCATTCCCTTCAGAAATGCTTTGCCGATACGGCCACTTTTGCCGTGGCGCTCTGCGACGACAATGGGAATGACATCGGATTGTGGAGCAGGCTGCACCACGCGACCATCAACCGTCAAGTCGACCTCTGTTGCCTCAGTAAGATTTTCATTAGGAATGAGCACTAGTGCACGCACTCGTGCTGTTCGTGCCGGGGCTGGAACCAAGATCGCAAGTTCATCTGCACTAACGGGTGTGCGCTTCATCGAATGCCGCACGGCCTCAGGATAACGGTACGAGGGGAGTTCAATCAACAAATTCCCGTTTTCGGCCACCTTCTTGCCTGCGCTGTATACCTGGTAAACCGTCATCTCCGTCAGGCTGTTCACCACCGTAATATCCGCCCGCTTGCCAGGAGTCAGCATACCCCTGTCAAGAAAACCAAAATGCGCGGCAGGGTTTATGGTAACCATTTGAATAGCTTCCACGGGGTCGACCCCTTCGTGCACAGTCCGCCGCACAAGGTCATTCATGTGCCCATGGGTCATCAGGTCTTCCGCTACCATATCATCGGACACCAGCACTGCATAGCGCGAATCCAGACCTTCTTCTGTCACGGCCCGGATGCACTGCGGCATGTCGTGCTGAGAGGACCCTTCGCGCATATACACAAAGACCCCATTCCGCAATTTCTCCATAGCCTCTTCTTTGGTTGTCGTCTCATGGCAGGAAATGTTACTGCCACCACCGATAATATGGGCCGCCAGCTCTTTGCCGAACAAGCCCGGCGCGTTACCTTCTACGGTTTTCCCTAACGACAACGCATAGGTTACCGCCGTTAGCAGATCATCAACGGTTTCCGGCCTGTGTTCGTACACGGGTCCCACATTACTAAATCCTTGAATTTCTCCAATGCCTTGGACGCCTGGGTCGCGCAATAGACCAGCAATCTCTTTGGCTCCTATCACTTCTCCCGAAGTCTCCAGTCCCGGGACGTCTGGAACCCAGCACGGTACTGCAAACCGCACAGTATGCGGTAGACGGCGGGCTTCTTCTATCATCGCCTGCATTCCCGGGAGACCCAGCACATTGCCAATTTCGTGGGGATCCGCGACCACGGTCGTCGTTCCTGTCGGCAAGGACAACCGAGTAAACTCCGTGGCCGTGAGCATTGAACTCTCGAAATGCATATGGGCATCAATGAACCCAGGGCACACATACTTGCCACTCACGTCCTCCACCACGGTGCGAGGCCCAGTGACGCTCCTTACATCGCCAACTAATAGTACTCGCCCTCTCGCTATTGCAACATCGGCCGGGTAGATTTCCCGAGTAACCACGTTGACAAATATGCCGCCCTTTAGGACCATGTCAGCCATTAATCCCGGGCCCATTAAGGTCTCAATCATCATTCGCCATTCGATGGCTGTCTTAATCCCCTCAACATGAGTTGGCTCCATCTCTGTCACAATCCATTCGCCTCCTCTATCGCGTCCACAATACCGACAATCACTGCATCAATCGGTGCCATACGGTCCGAGTAGGCTCGCGACGCTACGCTGCCGCGGGTATAAAGCACCCGTTCTCCAATTCCTGCCCCCACCATATCTACGGCCACCAACACCGAACCGCAGGGACGGTTTTTACTGTCGATGGGCATGGTGAGGAGAAGTTTCGTCCCGATTAAGCGCTCGTCCTTTCTGGTAGCCACCACGGTCCCAATTATTTGTCCGATCTCCATGTTCTCTCCCCGTTCATTTGCAGTGTCATGCCGTATTCGCGTAATCGATCATGGGCGCCGGGGGTAACGATGGTCTTCACCCCCACCCCCACCCCAGTCATGCCTTGCTCATGCCACATGTCCACTAGCCCAATATCTAAAATCCGGGGCCCGTCCAATCGATTGCTGGCCCATTCACCCACTTCATCAGGTTGACGCAAAAGGTCGATCCCTAAGCCTCGCAACGTTTGCATTCGCATTCGCCACGCATCTGGCCATATCGCAGCGGCCCGTCCCATTCCGGCCTTTGCCCACCCCGTGCCATTGGGCTCTAATCCTGTGGCCAACAACGCAATGGGCAACCCCACAAATGCAGCCATGAGTAACGTCCGCACTACGGGGTCCCGATCGTCACCTTGGCTCAATGCGTACGCTAATCCGTTTGGCGCAATCGGTACATACACCCCGTGATACGTCATCACCTCGCGCGGTGTTGCAGGTAGAGATTCGGTGAATTGGCAGCCCCCGACGGCTTGCGCAAAAGAGTTTCGTAAATCACGGGGCAGCGCCTCCGGTGTTCCCCACACGACCAGTGCGATTTTGCTATCGGCCCCTAGCTTACAGAGACTATCCATCCCTTCAGCAATTCCTACGTAATGATCCACAATAATGCTTAACAGTCCGTGCCGTGTCTGGTCAGCCTCTGCCTCCGCTAATCCCTCCATCATGCGACCTTCTCTCAGCATCGCGCCGACCTTCTTCCATCATTATCCGTTGTGCGTGCGGGCTGGCGCTCCTGGAATTTCCGATAAGATGGCGCGTTCCACTTCCTGATGGGGCCGCGGTATCACATGAACAGACACCATTTCTCCCACCCGCGATGCGGCAGCGGCTCCAGCCTCGGTTGCGGCTTTCACTGCCCCAACGTCACCTCGCACCATAATCGTTACCAAGCCGTACCCGATTTTCTCATATCCACAAATAACAACACTCGCGGCCTTCACCATGGCATCAGCCGCCTCGATAGCCCCAATCAAACCCTTGGTTTCCACTAATCCCAATGCTTCACTCATGTTTTGTCCTCCTCTTAGTAGATGATTGTTCGGTATTCGAGGGTATATCCCCCGTTTCTCCTTGGCCCTGTCCTTGCAGTGATTGCTCCGACTCCGCGGTTACCGCGGCAGTGTCGTTGGGTACCTCACCTCCCACACTGTCTTGGTCGCCTGCCTGCTTGATATTGAGATCGAACAATGGCAAAACACGTTGACTCACTTCCTCATGCAACCGAGGAATAACCAGAACCGCCACAACACGCCCCACGCGTTCACCCGCTTCTTTGGCCGCGTCGACAGCGGCTTGTACAGCCGCGACCTCGCCTTCGAATTCAATTGACACACCGAGACTGCCTGCCACCCCAATGACTCGCTCTATCCCGCGCAACTCTACTTCCGCCGCCTTGAGTCCCGCATCCGCTGCGAAAACGGCGGTGCTATAACCCACGGTTTCTACCATGCCGAGTGCCCTCATGGTTCCCTACCTCCTAGCCCCGAATCCGATCACGGTACCATTTTGCGGTATCCAGACCCTTATGCACATCTTCCACGGGTCCCGTCAACAGGAGCCAGTTATCCTTTATCGTCACCGTAATATCCACATCAGGCACTTTATGATAAAGCCAGTTGGCAATCATTACCCCTTCCAGTTCCTGAACGTTCAAGAGTATCCCCATCGCCGGTGTCGCTTGCACGTCCAGTAGGCGTTGGATAAATACACAGGGATACTCAAGCAGAAATGACTCCTTATGAGCCTGGTGCGCCCTATTGAGATTCGTGGCAAGGGCTTTCAGCTGCTTCTTCAGTTCTTGCTCGTTGGGATTGGTGATTCCGATCATGATACTCCCATCGGCTCCACGTTGCCCAACCCGAAACCGCGCCGTGCTATCTAAAGAATGGAGCAATGCGTCCAACAGTAATACCTGAGGTGGTGCAGTTGTACGGAGCATCACCACGGCCGCGGGTGAGCCGTCCCATACCTCCCGCACACGCTCGGTTAGCGCACGGTCATCGACAGCTCCGAACCACCAAATTCCGTCCGCTGGCCCCACGCGCCCGATTATCTCGCAATCGGAGTGGAGGCCGTCCGCGGGTTGCGCCAAGATACGAGGCGCTCTTTCACATTCATGAGTCAAGCACATCCTGCGCATCGTGGCACCCACATCCCCCACTGCCATGCCTGGCTGGTCCCCGGCATGCGTCACAAGCCCCACAGGCTGCCTTGCATTGCGTAGTTGCGTCAATCGGTCCTCGGCTTTTTGTCGTTGATAGTTCGGCCGCTCTATCGTCTCTGCCACGCCGCCCCGCCTTTCGGGTTCAGGGGCTGAGGTCTTGTTTTGCAGAATATTTTGGACCACTTCCCTAATCAACTCCGACACGGTGATTACCTCCTTTCTTAAGCGAAGGGCTTACCCCCTTTTCGGCTGAACAGTTTCGGGCCCCACAACAAAACCTATTGGATAAGGACTGGCCATAAATCAGGATGAGGGCGCGGAATGACATTCGCCCCGATCACGTCCTCTCCTGTTCGCGCTGCAGCCACACCGCCTGCAGCTACCGACGCTTGAACCGCAGCGACATCACCGGCCACGATCACCGTGACCAGTCCTGACCCTGCGCGCTTCACGCCCAGCATGCGGACTTGCGCGGCCTTCGTCATCGCATCGAGGGCCTCCAAGGCTGCAATCAAACCGCATGTTTCCACCATACCTACAGCCTCCACTTGACTGGATGTTGCGTTCGCATGGGTCATCCTATTCACCCCCTCTCGTGTTCGTGCTGTGTTTGGCTAGCGTCTCATAATAGATATCTCGACAGATCCAACGTTTTTTCTCCCGGTACACTGGTCCGTTGGAATAAAGCAGCTTGCTCGATGGGATAGGTCGCATCTATGCCCACCTTTGCTGTAGTGTGTCGGAGATGGTGCGACGCCTCCAGGGGTGATCCTTTGGCACCGGGCACGATAAATACATCGCGATCAGCTTGGACGCGCGTTGCAATGGCCCATTCCACATCTTCCGCATCAAAAATATCCACGTCATCATTAACGACTACCACATGTTTCAAGTCTTTATCGGAAGCAAATGCCGCTAAGGCGGCTTCCATCCCATCCGCATTAGTTTCTTTTCTAATGGCAATTACTGCATGGAATCGCCCAACCCCGCCCATGGTGATGTGAACTCCCGTGACATTGGGTACCACCTGGCGTACCGTCTGCAGCAATACCACCTCACGATTCAGCACCATCGGCAATCGCTCTTCATAACTAGCAGGCATCACGGTATGCGTGAGATAGTCTGGCCGATACGTAATCGCAGAGATCTCCGCCACGGGATGCAATCCACGCTGACTGTAATATCCTCCTAATTCCCCAAATGGTCCCTCAAGTTCCCTTACTCCCGGCAGCATCACCCCCTCCAATATACATTCCGCATCGGCTAATACGTCCAAGTCCACTGTCTTGCACCGTACGGTCGGCAAAGCTTGCCCGAGTAAACCGCCAGCTACTGCCAGCTTGTCCACATGAAACAAATGGGTAGCCAGTTGGGAACTCAAGATAACGGCTGGCACAACTCCAAACATCACAGCAATTTCCATAGGCTGGCCTGCTTCTTCAAAGGATTGAAATTGCCGGGCCAGCTCTGGAGATGTTATGACCACATTAATGCGATTCCCAGATAATATCTGCATGCGTCGAATCGATGTAAATTGCTTAGAGCCATCCAAACTTTTTACGACCATGACACCAGCCACATAATAAGGCCCCGAATCGCGGCCATGATATGTGAGTCCCGGCAAAACCTCGCCAACTTCGAACGGTGGGTAAATGACAGTCTCCTGGACCGGTGCCGACGACGTTCTGTGAGTGCTGATAGGCCGCACAATCGCTTCCATGAGGTGCGGTAACAGCGCATCAGGCGTCGTCTCCATACTTTGCGCCATCAGGGTACGATCCCCTCCCATGCCAATTACCACAGGAGAGTTAAAGCCTCGGACATGATCAAACAGCAACGGTTGCCGCCCTTTGAAATGTTTGGCAATAGCCGCCACTTCATATTGCGGACTTACTTCTACCGAGATCCGCCGCAACCACTGACGAGATTCCCAGTCTTGAACTAAGTCACGAAACGTGGTCAGCATAGGGGCCTCCTTAGCTATCCGGGATCCAATCGGCGCCTCTCAGTCAGTCGTTGGCGGAGCGGCGTCTCCCCACCGCGGGCCTAACGTATGCTCTATTTGCAATGAATCGAGCACACGAGCCACCATAAAGTTCGTCAGTTCCCAAATTTCCTTCGGCTTTTGATAGAAGCCAGGCGATGCAGGCATAATTTGTGCACCTGCCAACATTAGGCGCTCCATATTTTGCAGGTGAATTAGGTGTAACGGTGTCTCCCGTGGCACAACAATCAAACGGCGGCATTCCTTGAGCTGAACGCTAGCCGTCCGCGACAACAAAGTGTCACCAACACCATTGGCAATGGCGCCCAAGGTATTCATCGAACAGGGTATAATAACCATTCCCTGCACAATAAACGAGCCACTCGCGATCGGGGCAAACATATTGTCATTGTTCCACACCGTCCCAAATTCCTTTAATTGTTTCTTATTAACCCCACATTCGAATTTGAGAACCTGTTCTCCCATCCGAGTCATGACAATATGTAACTCTGTGTTAAGTTCTGCCAACGTGCGCAACAAAGCGTACCCGTAAATAGCCCCACTCGCTCCCGTCATGCCCAGTACGATGCGCATGCTCTGGCCCCCTAACTCGGTCATTCATGTTTTAGTAGGAACTCTTCAGCCACATCCCCTAAGGTCCGCCTGCTATTCATTGCTTCTCGGCGAATCATATTGTAAGCTCGATCCTCATCAATCAGATAACGTTTTTTAAGCATGTCCTTAGCCATTTCAATAGTTTTTCGCTCACGCAACTTTCTTAGCAACCGTGTATTGGCAGTTTCTAACGCACATTGGTTATTGGCCACCATAAGTGCAATGTCAAAAGTTGCTTTGAGTTCTAAAATTCCCTGCGATGGTACGATAATGCCCAAGCACTGCGCCCGTACACTGAGTTCGATAATAGAAGGACTTAATGCGGAAACAAAAAGCACCTTAGGATTGGACCATGGGAGGCGCTGTAGTGACTTCGTGTCTACGACAAAGATGTGCCGAATGTCTTTGTCCGCAGTACCCTGACAAATAGGATACTCTAAGCGTGTCAGGATATCATGTATGTAGTCCGTCATCGTGGCATTGGAAAGAAAGATAACAATCCCCTTTACCAACGCCTGTGACCTGATCGTGATATCCTCACTTGTCATCATAGTCCACCACCACAGTTATTTCAAAAACAGATTGACATCATGCGCTCTGTTACGTTCACAAATAATCGCCGCCAGGGTAATTTTGAGTGTATAAGGTATGCGTGCACTAAGCTGCTGCCATCACTCTACACACGGTTTCGACGACGACCTTCAGGAGGTGCTGTGCCAATATTTAGCGAAAGCTCAGGCGGATTGAGGATTGCTGGCTAACCAGAACTGCTCGTACTCGGCGACGGTCATAATTTTACCGAACAGCGCAATGTCCCGCAATCCGGCGATATGCATGTCTTCATCTTGGCTGGTGGTGCCGTCGCTGAGACAGATCACGTTGTACCCGTGGTAGAGCGCATCGGAGGCGGTGGATCGCACACAGACATTCGTCCAGACCCCGGTCAGCACGAGCGTGTCAATTTTCTCCTCCCGCAGGAACAAATCAAAATCGGTATACGAAAATCCGCTGTGCCGCCGCTTGCGAATCACATAATCGCCTTGCTCTTCATGCGGCTGCAGCTCCGGGATGAACTGGGATCCCCAGGTCCCTTGCACGGCGTGCACCGGGCGCACACGGAAATCGGCATCGTGCTGGCGGTGCGCTTCTTGAATATACACC
>DAHWJO010000104.1:0-12198 GCA_027344105.1 Sulfobacillus sp. | reverse complement strand
TGGAGTGGATAGAGACGGAAGAGGACTACCAGTTGGCTTTGGCCGCCGGAGCGCATTTTGGCCAGGGCTACTTATGGCCCCATGCCGTAAGCCTGCCGGCTGCAGACGAACAACAAGGAGAGATTTAATGCACGACAACCTGCAAGAAAACCAGCGTTTCATCGACGCCGCCAAGGCGCGCGGCGAAGATACCTTCATGTATATGGACCCAAAAAGCGGCGAATGCCTGCTGGTCTCCGGCGGTGCGGCCAGTATCAAACTGCTGAGCGAAATCGTGGACGACTACGAGATGGTCTGCGCGGTCGTGGAGGACATCGATACGGAGTTGCTCGAACGGTGGCGGCGCGAATGTCCTGCTGGCTGCGAAATGTCTGAATCCGCATTAAACCCGGAAAGCATCGAAAGTATCAAAAGCATCGGAGATAACAAACATGCGTAATAACACTCTGAAAATCGCCATCAAAGCGGTCATCCTGCCCATGCTGGGTGCAACCCTGATGGCGGGCTGCGCCACGTTTCATCAGGCGCACGAGATGCGCGCTCAGGCAATGCAACACGTTACCCAGGCACACCTGCCCGCATCGCCGCCGGTCGTGCAAACAGTGGATACGCCTTATCTGATGGGGAGCATGGTCCAGATTGTTAAGGCCACTCCGAACATATTAAAGGCTCCGATCACCATTCGATCCGGGATTCCCATGACTATCCGGGAAATTGCGGGCATATTTTCTACGGACACGGGCATCCCCGTGGTTATGGGGGATATGGGTGAGTCCTCATCGAATCCTTCCGCGTCCTTACCGCCGTTGCCTGGAGAGTCGGGCGGCGGTCTTTCTTCTGGTGGAAGCCATTCCAGCACCATGCTGCTGGTCAACTGGAAACGGTCTCGCGTGGCGTTGCTAAACGCCGTTGCTTCGCATTTCGGTTGCTGGTGGAAATACACGGACGGACAAATTGTATTATATCGGCGGGAAACCCGGACATACATGATTCCCGCCTTTGCCGTCAAGACGCAAAGCAGCAATTCCATTACGGCATCCAGCGGTGGCACCAGCGGTGGATCGTCAGGCGGCATGAGCGGCGGCAGTACGGGTGGCTCCGCCATGGGCGGTAGCGCCATGGGAGGGGGGGCATCATCATCCGGGTCAAGCGGTGAAGGCAATGGCTCAGTATCCATCGTCAACACCACTTCCGTGGATGTGTGGTCCAACTTGGCGAAAGAAGCCAAGACCGTGGCCGAGGGTGGAACGGTTTTCACCAACCCCGCGTTGGGCTCGATCACCGTAACCGGCACCCCTATCCAGGTGGCCGCAGTGGCCTCCTGGGTGCATGGCATGACCCATCAGATGGGGCTGCAGGTGGCGCTGACCGTGCATGTGTATCAAGTCACGGTCAACAATGAGCAGAACTATGGGTTCAATCCAGCTTTGGCGTTTCAGAGCGTCGGCGGAAAATATGGCATGAGCTTTTCCGGCGCACCCGTACCGCAACCTGTGTCAGGTACCGCGCCCATGTCGTTGTCGGCTGGCATCCTCAGCGGGCCACTCTCTGGATCAAAAGTGGTAATACAGGCACTGGCCACGCTGGGAAATATCACTTCGTCCTATGTCTATCCGGCGGTGACGCTAAACGGGCAGCCTGTGTCGATCCAGAGCGCACAGAATACCGGGTATTTGGCGGAAACTTCTCCATCCATTATTTCCAACGGGGTAGCCGCTACAGGCGGCTTGCAGCCTGGGCGGGTTACCGCCGGATTCACGGCGCTGCTGACGCCCCGGATTATCGGCAACAACATTTTCCTCAACATGAACATGACCATCTCGTCGCTGACAAAGTTGCAGGCGTTCAGCTCCGGCGGGCAGACGATTTACACCCCGGACACCAATTCGTTCTCTGACCCACAAATGGTGAAGCTCAAATCTGGGGACACCCTGGTGTTGTCCGAGCTGAAGCAGGATACGGCCAGCACGACGCATAACGGCGTCGGGTCCCCGTCCATGCCGCTGTTGGGAGGTGGGGCGGACGCCTCCACCAGTCATCAAATGATCGTTATTACGGTGAGCGCGAGGATTCTCTAGATGATGGCAAAAAACGTGAAAAAAATGGTGGCCGCCAGCATGGGATTGATGATGATCCCCATCGGCGCGATAGCGGCGCCCCTGCCCTCCGCTTCGCTGGCACCAAAGGTGCTTTCGGGAGCATCCCTTGCTGTAAGTCCACCGGCAACAAAAGCCAAATCCAGTGCTGTTGTGCATGAATTGACGGTGCATGACTTGACGGTGATGGAGGAGCAAGGGGCGCTGCTGCAACAGCAATTAAAGAATGCGCAATTGCGTCAGGAGATCGCTAATGCGCAGAAAACTGCCCATACGGGGGCGGTGAATCCAGCATCTGCCATATTGGGATCGTCGTCATTCAACGGTCCATCCGTGCTGCTCTTGACGGGAAGCAATGGTCACTATACGGCGACCATTCAGTTGCCGAACGGGCAAATAGCGCCGGCCGTGATTGGGAACGCGCTCCCAGGGGGCTATCGCATCACGAAGATATCCAGTAATGGCGTGTGGACAGTCCGTGACGGCAGGACGGAGGCGCTGCCCTTCGCTGTGGCGAGTGGCTCAGGCGGGAATTACGCTGGGCAGGCATTGGGTGCCCCGTTGTTGGGTACAACTCCTCCACAGGGAGCACCCCTTTTGCAGGGAGCAACCCTTTTGCAGGGGGCAACCCTTCCGGATATGGCTGGCCTACCCCCGGGTGCTAACCCCATGCTTGGCGCCAACTCTCCAGCAGGCATGCAGCCGGCAGGCATGCAGCCGGCAGGTCAACCCTGATGGAATTGCTGAAAATCGGCAAGCGCACCTATGCGGTCGGGCTGGACGCCTGGCTCAGTGTGGAGAGCCACAACAAAGCGGTCAAGGTGGCGCGTGAAAAGGCGAAATCGCTGAAGTTCCCCGTTTTCGCCTTGCGTCCCAGTCCCGTGCCGCAGATCGGGCTGCTGAAGGATGTCCCGAAGGGCGCATTGAAGGGCCGGGTCTATTCGTTGGCGGCGGCTGTCGCTGGCGCGCAACCGGAATCCTGGTCCGGGCTGTTTGCGCTACCCTCCGGCAAGTGGTGGGTGTTGTCCATTTTCAATGGCGTGATTATCAGTACCGGCGATCTGCTGACGGATGAATCGACAGCCCGCGCGCAATTTGACAAGGAGCTGGCGCGCCTGCCGGGAGACATTCAGCCGGTAGAAATGTCCGACCCTGCGGAGTCCCTACGGTGGCTGGCCAAGAATGCCGCGGACAAATATCCGGCCGTATTGAGAAAGACGCAGGATAGTTCCCTATTGCTGACGGGCGGCGCCCTGTTGGGCGCGGTGGCCATCGGCGGCGGTCTCTGGTGGCACCATGAACAAGTCGTTGCCGCCCAGCGTAAGGCGGATCACCTGGCCTTGTTACGCATGTTGGCCGCGGAAAATAAACATCAAGCGCACTCGGCGCCCAAGGCGGTTCCGGTAGTGCTTCCCTGGACGGGGAAACCCGCTTATAACGCCTGGGCCATGGCGGTGAAAACGGTTGCTGCACCGCTACCTTTGGCCGAGCGTGGCTGGTTGCTATCGGGTATTTCGTGCGGACAGACATCCTGTTCGGCGACGTGGCAGCGCAACCCCGGAGCCACCGTGTTGGATGCCCCGGGCGGCGATGTGGCGGCCAGCGGTGATGCCATCACTACCACTTATCCGTTGGACCTCAACAGTGCCCCTTCGCAGGGTGCAACCCCTTCGCAGGGCGCAACCCAACATGTCGCCGCGCCGGTTTCCGGTACAGATCGCCGATTGCAGGGATGGATGCAGGGCTTGGGCGTGAGCGGCAGCGTACAAGGTCCTGCGGACGGCGACAGTCCTGCGGACGGCATGACTGGTGGATATCCGCTGCCCGTTCGCACTGCGGTTGGCATGTCGGGGAGCAAGATGCCGCCCGTGCCGACATGGACGTCGAAAACCTTTTCTTTAGCTCTCCCCGTTCCGCCCTGGCAGGTCAATGCATTGGATCTGCCGGGGCTGGTAATAGCTTCCGTCACCTGGCGACCCGGCGGCGATTGGCATCTCACCGGAGTGGTGTATGAGCCTGCGCGTTGACGAAATGCAGGCGCGCATGCCTGCGAAAATGCGCAGCTTCGCGCGACTGGTTGGCCAGGATCAACTCCTGGTGGTCAAGGACTACATCCATGACCCCTATGTGGAATCCTATGTCACGGAGATCCGTCTGCTGGGTGGTCACCTCACGGTATCGCCGTCGACCATGGAGGAAGTGCAGGCGCATCGGATGGTTGCCGATGGCGAACGCAAAGGCGCCCAGCAGGCGGCAAACAAGGATTTGCGCGAAGATATCAGCGGTTTGTTTATTCAGGCAGCCGCGCTCGATGCCTCGGATATCCATTTTTTCGTGAGTCGGCGCGGCGGCGGGAAACTCTATCACCGTCGGGTGGGCAAGCGGATCTTCGTCCGCGATTTTACCTCCGAAGATGCAATGGAATACTGCGCATCGCTCTATAACACTATCATGGATACGGGCGATACGAGCTGGCATCCCACGGAGTACCAGGGTGGCAGCATTCGTGAGGCGCGCTGGCTGCCGGAAAGCCTGTATGGCATCCGCGTTCAATCCAATCCTACTGCGGACGGCGTGAGCATGGCGCTGCGCCTGCTCAAGAAGGATCCAGTCCGCATCAAGAACCTGGATCATCCTTTTGAAGAATTGGGGTTTACTCAGGCGGGCAGTCTGGCCATGGAGGATCTGACCAACGCTGGCCAGGGCCTGCGTCTTGCTCTGGGTTCCACGGGGTCGGGAAAGAGCACAACCCTGAAAATTGCCATGGAGCTCATCGCGCGGCGGCATCCATGGAAAAACCCCATCACCATCGAGGACCCGCCGGAATACCCCATTATTGGTGCTTCTCAATTTGTGGTGGCCAACGCCACGGATGCGGAAGACCGCCGGCAGAAGTTCAATGACGCCTTTCGGGCGTCTATGCGATCCGATCCAGACGTCCTCATGGTAGGTGAAATCCGGGATGCCACCACGGCGCATCTGGCCTGGGAATGCGCCCTCTCCGGGCACGAAACCTGGTCCACCTTGCATGCCAATGACGCTGTGGATGCCACGGAACGGCTCATTGAGGAGATGGGCATACATCCCCGTCAGGTAGGTAACCTGAACGTGCTACGGGGCATGGTCAGTCAGGCGCTGGTCCCTGTGCTCTGTCCGCATTGCAAGGTGCCGCTCCTGCAAGCGCAAGGCGTCTTGGACTTGCATCTGCATCCGCATGTGCGCGTGGATCAGGCATTCGTGACCGGCCCGGGGTGCCCTCGGTGCAACGGACTGGGAGCCGTAAAGCAAACGTTGGTGGTCGATGTGACCATCCCGGATCGGGAGTTTTGTGCGCGGGTACAGGGCCGCGATGCCGGGGCCGCCCGCGATTACCTGCAATCCCGCTGGGCGGGGAAGGGTTTGTTGGGACTGGACCATGCGCTCGGTCTGGTGAATTCCGGTCTGGTGGACCCGGTGGAAGCGGCGCAAAAGGCCGTGGCCAGCGGGCTGATACGGGGACGCTTCGATGATTGATCTGGCGCGCTTAAAGCCCAAATGGATGATTTATCCCGGCGTGTCCGCCCGTGCGGAGATATACAAACAGGTAGCGTTATTTTTGCAGGAAGGCGTGCGTTTACAGGAAGCGCTGGAGTCTCTGGCGGAAATACGCCGGGAGCGCGGCGGAAAGTTTTTGAATGCCAAGGGCGACTTTCTGGAGGGAATGGCCAGCCAATTTAATGCTCAAGGGAAATTCTTCGATGCTCTGGAAGCCAGCGGCAACCCGCCCGAGACGGGGTTGATCGCGGCCGGCGAAGAGGCGGGAAAGCTGGCGGAGACCTTGTTGTTCACGGCGATGACGCTGGAGGCGGAAAAAACAATTCAAGGCGTGATCAAGGGTGCCATGGCGTATCCCATCGTGCTCATCGCCGCCCTGTTGGGCACCTTCTGGTATAGCGCGGCGGAAATTGCGCCCGTGATGGAGCATTCGGTGAAGGGGATGATTTGGAACGGCCAGCCGGCGGTCTACTTCTCGGTCGGTAAGTTCATCGATAGCCCGGGGATACTTTTGGTTTTCGCCGTCATGGCGGCGGTCGCCCTGGTTATTCGGTGGACCCTTCCCCGCTGGACGGGGACAGGTCGCGCCACGGCGGATCGTTTTCCCCCATGGTCACTCTATCGTCTGTTGCATGGAGTACGGTTCATGACGGCGCTGTCCACGCTGATTCAGGCTGGCATTCCAATGGCGCAGGCCATCTGGAAATTGAGCGAGGACGGCAACCCTTATCTGCGCAGCCGACTGGATAGCGTTCTTTTCTACATACGACAGGGGAAAGGATTCGGAGATGCGCTGAATAAAACGGGTTACGACTTCCCGGACGCGGAGATCGTCGATGCCATGCGGGTATACGCCCGTCTGGCGGATTTTGAGAAGCTGTTGAAAGAGTCCAGCGGACGCTGGCTGGACATTGCGCTGGTACGCACCCGTGCCCAGGCAAGAACAATGAACGTTTTAATGACGGTGCTTATAGGTGTGGTCTTGATGTGGATCGTGTATGTCACGGCGGTATCCATTCCGCTGGAATTGAATCAGTTCGTTATGTCTCACATGAGTGGAGGATTGTAAAATGAGTATGCGCAACATGCGGTGGGTTCGACGGGGGATATCGGAAAATCGACGGGAGCGTAATGAACAGGGCCTGTCGGTTATGGAAATCATCATCATCGTGCTGGTCGGTCTGGGGCTCATGGTGGCGGTATTGCTCGTGTTTCACCGTTTTCAGCGGGATAACGAGGTGAGTCAGGGTATCTCCGACCTGAGTAGCAGTATTGCGTCCATCCAGTCGCAGTTTAATGGGCAATCCTCTTATGGGGCTTCCGGAACTTCCCTGAATGCCCTGGCGATGGATGCCAAACTGGTCCCTAGCGAGATGATCGTCAACGGTGCCATCCAGAACCCGTGGGGCGGTGCGGTAACCATCGCGGCTGCTACGCAGGGATTCACTATCGCCTACGCAGGGCTTTCGCAGTCTGCATGCAACTTGCTGGGCAAATTGCAGATGGGCGGGCTGTTGAGCACGACCATTAACGGTACGGTTTTGCCTGGCGGGCAGAATCCTCCTGCCAATAACCCCGTCAATGTGGATGGAGCCTGTACGACGGGCACTGCCAATACGATCACCTGGAATCTGGACTAATCATGTCGATGCAATCGGGTGGCACCCTGCAAGGGGTTAGCGCCCTGCAAGGGGTTAGCACCCTGCAAGGGGTGCCGTTCACGGACCTGATACTGTCGCCGGACACTGCTTGGGTAAAATTGAAGCCCGTAAGCAGTAGCGGAGGGCTTCAAGATGCCACAGGCGGCATGACACCAGTTACGAGCGATCTTCAGGAGGACGTGGATGCTATCAGGAACATGATCGCGGCCATTCGCCCGGTGCGCTACTTTACTATCCGGTATGAGGATATGGTTTTCCGTGGTTCGCGCAGGGAGACCGTGGACGGCGAATGGCATTTTTTGCGTAGAGCTGTTCAGGGGGAGTTGCCCTCATTGGATCAGTTGGGATACCACCCCATGCATGTCGAAGCCCTGATGAACCCCAAATTCGTGCGCGGCGGGTTGCTGCTCATCGGCGAACCGGGATCCGGCAAAACGACGACCGCATCTGCATGGATCTCCGCACGCCTGCGGGCGTATGGCGGGCTCGCCATTACTCTAGAAAATCCGCCGGAGTTGCCGTTGCACGGCAAGCATGGACAGGGAATGTGTGTGCAAGTGCCGGTGGACGACGGAGACTATGCCCAGGCTTGTGCGCAGGTATTGCGTGATGGCGCCGCCAATATCGTTATGTTGGGCGAAATACTGGAACCGGATACGGCCATTCAGTACCTGCGCACAGGGCTGATCGGGAAAATCGCCGTCAGCACCGTGCATGGCCCAAATCTGTCTTTGGGGCTGGAGCGTCTGGCGGATATGGTGACGAGCACCTCGTATGGAGACCGTAAAGGCGCATTTTCACTGCTTGCGGATTCCTTGGCGCTTGTGGTGCATCAGAGGTTGGAACCGAAGTCAGATGGTGGCAGCCGACTGAGGGCGGAAATGATGGTGATGACGCCCGAGGCGAAAAGCATGGTGCGAGGAGAAAATCTGGCGGGCCTGGTCAATGAAGTAAAAAAACAGGCCGCTATGGTGCGATTCGGGAGCAATACAGCATGATGCTGCAAGTGATACTTATGGTGCTGGGATTCACCATGGCGGGACTAGGCATGATGAAGGAAGATCATTTCTGGTTCGAACAATCCCAGGCCCAATCCCAGGCCCAGGAAACGGCGGCCGCGTGGAACGGTTTCGCGCAGGGGCTCAACGCCTACGTGAAGCAAAACACGGGAACAATTACCGGGACGGAGACAGTATCCTGCCAGACACTGCTAAGTGATGGATATTATAGCGGCAGTTGCGCGGATCCCTTAGGCGAAACGATGGAAGGCGTGGTGGCGGCGCCCTACGGCTTCCCGCAAAGTTGGGGCGTGATCGCCACCAGTACGCCCAATCCTGCGATATTGGGTAAATTCGGTATCGGCAATCCGAGTAACCCCGTGGAACAGTCTCTCAGGTGGCATGCCTTTCTCTACAACGTGGCCACGCTTCTGCAGGGGGATAATCTGGTGGCCGCCGTATACAACGGCGGCAGCCAGACCTTCAAAGAGCCTTTCGGCACGGCGGCGTCCACCTATGCCGACTATAGCCTGCCAGCTACACCGATAACCTATGGACAAACCTTCAACGGCAGTGGTCCGGATGGTTTGATGGTTTTTCCGCAACTGCATAAACAGCCGGGGTATTGGCTGTGGCAGGCGCAACTACTGGATGAAGACAGCGAAGCCAATATTTCTTTCGTGAACTACGGATATTCCGCTGTCTGCCCACCCGGCGGGATCACCCCGGTATCATGGAACAGCCAGTGGGTAATTAATAATGTTACACAGTCTTATGCTATGCCGAACAACTCATCAGGTACTTTTTTTTCACAACTGTATGAAGGGTATGGGACGAACTACCATCAAGTCTTTGTATGTGTTCCCGCGCCGGAATCACTGGTAAACAACTCATCGTCCTATAATCCGTTTAATGCACTAAGCAACAATCTTTCCAACACAACAACCAATTATGATCAGAATAACCTGAACTATTGGACTGGAGAGGTGCCAGGCACTACCTATGGACAGGCTGGCGGGGTGTATTATCTATCCATTGGCAGTCAAACTTACTCCCTGGATGCCTACGCAGGCATGCAGGGAGTAATGGTCCCAGGGACTGGTGATATTGGATTAGTAACTAGCCTCGCCTTCTATCAAGGCAATCAACCAAATGCCATAAATTATGCTCCAGATTTTTTTGGTCCACCGCAGTTCGATAGCTGTTCTACAGGATTCTGCCCGTCTCCTACAGTAACACTTCCGAGCCAATCGATTGCGTTACAATAAAGGAGGTCGCTCATGCCTTTAATATCCGTCATTCTATTCGCCTTTGCCGTGCTAATTATGGGCGTTCGTCAAGAGCAGCTTGAAGTAACACAGGCGCAGGGAACGGCTTTACAGCAAATGACCGCGCAGTCCGCCAAAGAATTTTCAGAATTCACCAAAGCGGCGGCGGCCTATATACAGAGTGTGGGTTTGCCGTTGCCCGGCACGGCATTGACGGTTGGCAACCTGCAAGGCGTCAATCTCCTGCCATCCAGTTTCCCGACGCAAACACCTTTTGGGCAAACCTTGGTGGCGGACTATGTCTCCGACCCAAATAATCCTGTAGCGCTGGATGTCGTGGTCCATACTACCGGGTCGATGAATGCCGCACTGCTGCAGAAGGCCGGCGTCAGTTCAGGAAGTCTGGCCACAGTGCAATACGATACGGCTGTCGTGGCGCAGAATCAGGTGCCATCCAGTATTTCTGGCAGCACAGGCCAGTTCTTTGGGGTTGCGAATGGCGCTGTGTTGGACAATCTGGGCTCATCCAGCTCGATGACGCTGCCCGGCGGCATCAGCACGCAGCAACAGGAAGTCGCTGAATATATCCTATCTCCTGGGCAGTACGGATATTGGTTGATATCTGCAAATGCATTCTCCTCGCCCTTTCAAGTAGAAAATCCCGTTAACGCAACATCAGGCATTTTTTCGTTGCGTGATTTTATTTTGTTCGGCAATAACACCCAAACAATACAGTCTCAAGGGTTTTCATTAACGTGCCCATCTATTGCTCAAAATATGACAAACTATACACCTGGTGGCATAAATGGCGCGGATGTGAATGTCAGCAACTCCATGTCATTATTTTTCTGTATTCCGGCGTACAAAGGTCAAGTGGTGCCATTTACGGAAACTCCTGCAACGCAGTTCCTCGGAAGCACTAGCATTAGTCAGAATCTTTCCTGGAATGGTCAGTATTATGTGTACGCATCACCGGGATATAGCGAGACGTCCAACGCTTCTTATGTGAACACTGGATCCATTGCAGGGCTTAATAATAATCTATATGTAACAGGCGGGTTCGTTAGCAACGCAGGAGGAACAATACCACAATACCCCAATAACGAGGCGTTTCCGGTTCCTAACACCAATGCCATCGGCGGTGATGGAGTATTGATTTCCGTAAAGACCCCTCAAAACACGACGGATAATTACCAGATCGAAATCGACGCGGGGATATTGTTTACAGGGCCTGGCTGCAGCGAGGTTCTGTTTAATCCAGATAGCGGGCAATCTCAACTATATCAGGTGTGGGCCAACAGCAGTGGTACCAACCTTTGTGGTAGCCAAGTGAACCAGTGGCAGCATTGGAGCGCCGTGAAGGACTCCAGCAACACCAGTTCCATCCCGGTATCACAGACCTATGAATATGGGGGCAACAGCTATCCGCTAGGCTTTAGCGTGGCGACGCCGATGGTGAACTGATGGGTTATGGCGCGATCGCTATTCCGTGACGATTCGGCCCTTTCCATGTTGGCTTGACCAAACAATAGATTCACCTCTTTGACACGATGTGATGGGTTTTCTTTCGCGCGAAGCGCCTTGTACAGGATGCCCGGGTTGACACCCGCCGGCGTGGGCAGGCCGACCGGTAAGGTGTGTGCAAAGGCCGGTTCGGCATCCTGGTAATGGATGTCCATCGTATGCGCCACCAGCGATTCTGCATCAGAAGGGGCACCATCTGGGGAAAACGGTAGGTCCGGCTGTTCCTTCTTCTGCAACTTCTTTGCCAGCAGAGACAGATCGGCCGATTGCAGCCGCGCAAAAATGGTTGAAACGCGGTCCGTCGCGTGCAGGTCAGACATCGCCAAATTCCTTTTCCAGTACCAGCGGCAGCAACCATTCTTTGGACTTCGCCCACGCCTTTTCGGGCACATAAACCAGTGGCGTATCCCGCACCTTGTGCGCCACCGCCATGAACTCCCGTCCTTGGGATCCAGATAGGAAATCGAATATCCAGTGCTGCCCCAGCAATCGCCCGGACGCCAGCAAACGTCGCCGTAAACCGCTGCCCGCGTTGGCGGAGAGCAGCACGGAAAAGAGGGCCAACAGCGTAGCGGCATATTCATCTCGCATGCCTTCGCCGTGGGCGATGCGCAAGTAGTCCACATAGACCGTCAACCGCATGGGGCGGGATTCCATCTCCCTGCGTAAGTGTTCCATCACGGATTCGATTTTCCAGTGATCCACCACGGCGGCCGAGTCATCCAGATAGGATTGACCGCAAAGAACGCCGAAGAGGCGTGCATCATGGCGGTTGATATCATCGTCATAATCCTTACCGCTGGTAGCCCTTACCAGCATGAGGCCGCCGCCGAGATTGTCGCTGCCCGCATCCATCACACGCCCATGGATGTTCCCAGCTTGGGGTCCGCCAGAAATCTTCCCTGCATCATTCTGGTTGCGTTTCCAGAGATCGCTCTTGCGCTGGCCAGGCGTTTTTTCGGCGTCCACCACTTTCTGCGCAATGCTGATAATCCGGCTTTCTTCGACGTCGACCGCTTCGGCTATTCCGATAAGGTCAAAATTGCTGGGATCCCGCATGAGGCCGAAAACCGCCATGTCCTGCAGGAACACCTGATCCGCATTCTGGCCGATGAGC
>DAHWJO010000103.1:0-12235 GCA_027344105.1 Sulfobacillus sp. | reverse complement strand
TCTCCGGCAGCGGCGGGCGTTGGCCCGCCCACTCCCCAATCACCAGCGGATGGACGGGCCATGGGGCTTGGTCGCCGCTTTCAATCATCAGGGTGGTCGGCTCCTGCGCGTCATACACCGCCTCGATGTACCGGCCAATCCACGCGAGTCCGACTTCGTATTTGCGTCCTTGAAAACTGATGCAGCCCGCCTTGTCCACCTTGCGCCGCTCCGCATGGAGAAACGCCTGGGCAATCGTCTCGGGCGTCACCCACTGGGGTGGCTGCGGATCGCGCTGATACGCCTGGAGTGGGGTGGTGGTTTCCGGCAATGCGCTGTGGGGCTGGGTTTGGTAACACTCCGTCAGCCATACACTGAAGAGCGTGTTGAGACGCTCCAAGGTGGGGGGCTTCGCGACCGCGACTTCGGCCAGAAAATCGTCCACCATTTGATTAAACTTCTCAACCTTCCCCTTAAACTCCGGCGAATAGGGACGCGCGTAGAGCAGCCGAGTCCCCAGTTTCGAGCAAATGCGCACCATCTGACGATTCTTGAATTGCTTCCCGTTGTCGAAGCTATGCCGAATTCGGCATAGCGTTGACTATCCCGAAAAAAACACTATGCCGAGAATGCCCCGCGTTCCCGCGCCCTGGCTGCCATGAGAGGACTTTTCTCGGCATAGTGTGGCCACTTAATCCAGGGTGTACAGAAGTTTTTTGAACTCCTCACGTTTCCACAGAGGTTCTGCCGCGACGGCCTCGGGATGGGTTTTCTTCATCGCCTCGTAGATCATTTCGGTCGTCGCGAAGGCATAGAAGTGCGAGGTCGTCGAGAGATTGGCGTGTCCCAGCAAGTTCATAATGACGGTCAGCGGCATGCCCCGCTGGTACAACGTCATCGCCCGTGTTTTCCTGATTAAGTGGCAATGCACGTGATCCGGAATCTCGGAGCAGGTGGAGCGGGCTTGGTTGGCGTAGTGGCCGAGTAGAAGATTGAGGGAATCGGTCGAGAGGGCATGCGGGCGACCGTCCCGTTTCGCGTAAAACAACGGCGCGTCCGCGGCGGCCTCCGGATGAGGATGGAATTCTTGAAGATAGTGCCGCAGGTGGGCCACGGTCTTGTCCATCAGCGGGACATTGCGGCTTTTTTGGCCCTTGCCGGTTAACGTGATGAAGGGCGTCTGGCCTGGACCGATGTGCAAATCGCTGAGCGTCATATCGACCAGTTCTTGCGCTCGCGCCGCGGTATCATACAAAAGGATGAACAGCATGCGATTGCGTCGGCCCTTGAGCGTGTCGGTTTGGGGAGCTTTCAATAAAGCCGCTATCGCGTCTTCGGTCATATACCGGATCGCTTGCTGGGCTTCTTTCAAGCCGCGCACGCTACAGACTTCGTGGTAATGGGCCATCAGGGTGATGTCTTCGTCGGCGCTATATTCCAGGAATGATTTCAATGCGGTCAACCGGAGATTGCAGGTTTTGGCGGCCCAATGCTGCACGGTATGCATCCAGACGAGATAGGCCTTCACCTGTTTGCGATTCAAGTCCTCAAACGAAACGCGCTCGCGTTCCACCCCCGCCTGGGTGCCCAAATAGTGAATGTAGCACGTCAGAGATTGCTTGTACGAGGCGATGGTGCAGGGGCTTAAATTTCTGACTTTCGGCAGGTACTCATGAAGAAAGCGGCGAGCATATTGCCAAAAGTCGGGGGCGGTCTGAGGCTTATTCTTCGTCATCATCGCTCACCTCCGGCAGTAACTGTTCCAGGATTTTGGTCTTGTCGGCGAATGTCGGAAAAAATTCCGGCACGAGATGCAGGTAATAAAACGTGCTGTCTACACTGGCATGCCCCATGTAGCGGGTCAAATAGGGCAGCCGAGCCTGAACATCGGCTCCTTGCGCGATCCATCGATTCAGGGTCGCAAAGGCGAAATGATGGCGAAAGTCATAAGCGCGGGCGTGACTCGGAAACCCCGCGGCCTTCCAGATCTTCCGGAAATTTTGACTGATGGTCGAACACCCATAGGCACCGGTGGCCGTGGTCGGAAAAAAGTACGGACGATCCGGAAAGATGTTGTCGACGACGGCATCGTATTTCCCATACAACGAACGCAGGTCGTCCGGCAGGAACACGCGGCGGTCTTTCAGGCCTTTCGACTGGATAATATCGAGATATCCGCCCGGCAAGTTGACCTGGGTGCGCAAAAGCAATCGGGCTTCCCGCGTGCGCAGTCCGCAACAGTACAGCAATCGGAAGTACATGGGGAGGACAAGATGTCGGACCCGGTTTTCCTGACGCGGCGCCAACGTGTCGCATACATGGAAAAACTGCACGAGTTCCTCGTCGGTAAAGAAATAGGGCATCGGGCGTCGCTGCTGACGACAGACTTTGTGGGGAATCCGGAAACCCTGGGCCTGTTCGGAGGACTGAAGGTATTTCCCGAACTCCCGCAGGGGGGCGACCCGAACGCGTTGGGTGTTGGCCCCCTCACTCTCGCGCTGGAGAATCCAATTCTTGACGATGTCCTGCAACGAGAGGCCCTCGGCCTCCTGCGCGGCACAGTACCCGTCGAATTGCTGGAGATAGTAGGTGCCGGTCGCATACGTCCGGCCCATCGCGTGCTTGAACGTCACAAAGGCCTCAAGGGAAGCGGCCTGGGTGCTGACAAAGACGGGGGTCCTCATCGCAACGCCTCCACCTGCATCGGGATGAGGGTGAGCGTGGCAGCGCAGTCGCGCAACGCCTCCTCGTCCGTCGTCAAATAAATATTCGTGGTCTCGGGATTCACATGCCCCAGGGTCGACGAGATGGTGGGCAGGGCCACCCCGTGTCGGAGCATGTTCGACGCGACATGATGCCGCAGGAGCCGGGTCCCTTTCAATTCGTGTCCCAGCCGGACGCCAGCACAGGTCAACACTTTTCGCACAATGGCGTAACAACTGGCATGGCCCTGGAGCGGGTGATACGGGGCCTGGGCGGATAAAAAGACCCAGGGCGAAGCCGATGGAGGGCGGTCCTGCGCGATGTACTGGACCAAGGCATTCCCCATCGCGGGCAGCAAGGGCAAGACCAAGGGGGTCTGGGTCTTCTTCTGGATGAGGCGAATGACGTCGCTCTGCCAATCGATATCCCGTAATTTTAAGGCCAGGAGATCCACCGCGCGTAGACCCGTGAGGAGCGCCAGGGTCATGAGGGCCTTATCCCGGGACGAGAGGGCTGCCGTTTGCAACACCGCCCAAATGCGTTGTTCTTCCCCCGGCGTGAGGATAGGCAGGATGGTTCTTTTTCTCAACCAGTGACCGGGGACGGCTGGCAGGAGTCGGCGGCCGTTTTCGGTCACACGGAGAAACGCTCGGAGGCCGGACACCGCCGTGCAAAGACTCCCGGCTTGCCACGTGTGGCGTAATTCCTGGAGGAAGGCGGCAATCGATGCGAGAGGCACCTGGTTTAACTCTGGCCACTATTTTCCAGGAAGACGAGGAACTTGCAGGAAATGTTTCGGTACGAGTCCACGGTATTGTCCGCTTTCTGTTCGGCCCGCAGATGCGTCAGAAATTGGCGATGCACGTCTTGAAATCCGGGCGTGGTCGGGGTCTCCACACGGCGTTCCCGGCGGGGGGGCCAGCCCAAGCATCCGGTGTCCGCGTATTCTGTCAACTTGCGAAGAGCGGCTCGGTGCAGTGTCTGACGTGAATGGCAATACTGTCCGGTCCGCGTATGCACAGAATCTGCGACGAAACGGTCTGTCAAGGCCTGAGTGAGTGTGTCGGTGTGCAAGACGGCGGCTAACTTCAACAGTCGCCCATAAACCTTTTTGAAATTGCGAATGGTGGAGGGACAATACCCGGTGTGTTTTAATGCCTCCAAAACCTGTGCGACCATGTCTTCGAGCGTCGTTGGCGTGCCCATAATCAATCCTCCCGTAGATGGTTTAGACATCCTGTCCAAGACCAGTTTACGATGAGAATGCCGCCATACTATGCCGAGAAAATTCCCGTCATGGCAGTCTGGACGCGGGAACGCGGGGCGTTCTCGGCATAGTGTTTTTTTCGGGATAGTCGAAGCTATGCCGAATTCGGCATAGTTTTGAAAACGGGAGGCTGTCAGGTTGAGCACTGACAGCTTCAGACGTTTGCACGGTTAGAGCGAGCGATGACCCTCTATTCCATCATCGCTTGGCACATTTTGTGGCTCACCTATGCCGTCCGCGCCGATCCGAAACAGTCCTGCGCGGTCGCGTTTGACCCGGAAGAGATTCGCGTGCTAACCGCCTTACGGGAACAGCAACGGCCCCGTAAGGGGCCGGCTTCCGTACCCGACCCGCCGCATTATCACATGACGCTCTATGATGCGATGCGGACGATGGCCAAACTCGGAGGCTTTATCGGACGGAAAAGTGATGGGGAACCCGGTATCAAGAATCTATGGCGTGGTTATCGGCGATGACCAATGCTCGTGTGGGGCGCCCAACTGGCTACCGAAAAATCTTAAAAGAGCCGGAGCCGTAGAGAGCCGTCGGGTTAACCCAACGGCTAAGACCTCTGCCCAAAATTATCTGACCGGCACTCCTGCTGTGATAAAAGAACAGGCGAGCGCACAATATCTTCATCGCATCGTAGCGGTTAATAAATGTCATCAACAACTACAAAGGCCATTGTGGGTAACGATTACGCCTGACAGGGAGGCCGTGTGGGGATATCCGGCGTGCCTTACCGGCGCTGCGCCTTCCGCCGCCGTTTAGCCTGGGATTTGTTCGAGCGGCTCTTAGGTCGCGCCGGAGGCGGTTCGCGAACGGATCTCCTCACCGCATTGACTGGTCCAGACGAGAGCGCCCCCCCGGCCGGCTAGGAACATCCATCCACGGGACGACAGCATAGTCATCACCCTGTGGCTAGACCACGGGAACCGACCTGTTGTGACCGCTCACATGGTCTGATAACCACGTTGTTCTTTGCGCTGCCGCCGGCGGGACACGGCGTGCAGTGCGTCCTCGCGGGTTCCTTCGAACAGAAGCTGCCGGCCCCGAACGTGCAGACCGAGCCGGCCCCACATGGTCCAGCCTTCCCATGTTGGCCATAAGGTCGGCTGGAGGGCAATGGTATACCACCGAAAGCGGTGAGCGTCCGGCTCAATCCGCATGCCGGTCCACCATTCCACGACACGCTCCTGGCTGCGGCTGAATCGCCGCCAGGGAGGCCTGGGCAATGCGCCACCGGACCCAGCGGCTCGGACCCGTGGAGTCGTCCAGTTGGCTCTCGCAGTAGTGCCACAATTCCTCGGCGTCGTCGGCCCGCAGGCAGACCGAGACCGTCAGCTCCGGCCTCCTCATCAGGGGGCCTCCGTATCGCCCGCTGGCGTCTCGTCCGCGTCTGCAGAGCTCGTCTCCTCCGTGTCCGCATCGCGCAGCTGCCAGACCACAGCACTCCATGCCTCATCCGAGTGGCCCCAGGCGGCACAGACGCTAAGCCAAAAGGTCCGGTCCGGCAGATCCACCCCGGGCCAGGCGCACACGGCTTCCAGATACGCCGCGTGATCGGCCCGCGTCTGCGTGGGAAAGACCGTGGCCATCCGGTCGGCCCATGTGGCCAGAATGGTCGGGTCACAGCGTTTGGTCTGCATACCGTGGCTGAGTGCCTGCCAGAGCGGGCGCCAGGCACTGGCGGGATCACTCTGCGCGTGCCAGAGGGCGGGAGCCGGAATCCAGCGGCCCGTGACCGGGGGCGCGGGGTCCGGGACCGGGGCGACGCAGTCCGGCTGGGCGGCGGCAAAGAGCTGCTCGGCATCGGGAATGGCGCGCAGGCACAGCCGGTCTGGCGGTGCCGCCGTGGGGGCCTCGTGATTCATTTCTGGAATTGGCCCGCGATCTTCGTCGTGAATATCCCGATCATCGCCGGAGGCTTTATAGTGGACCCCAGAAACAGGACTACTGAAAGGGGTCTCGATAAGATACACTATGGCTATGCGAAACCACTTTGAGTCTGCCGTGAAAGCCGAGGTCGTGTTGGCCCTTGTTGAAGGAAGAAAAATCGATAACGAACTGTGCCAGGAATATGACGTGCACGCGAGGGCGCCCGGCATGGCGTCAGGTCCTGATGGCGGTGGATGTCCTCGGCATCCTCCTGTTCGCCGTCGCGTCATGGGGATCTTGCTGGTTTGGCCGTCGGTGCATGCCCAAGAGAGCCTCGTCGTAGGACTGGCCGGACTGGTGGCTTTGGGGTTCTTCAGCTGGCGGGCACTCTCCGCGATCCAACCGTTTATCCCGCTGCGCACCGTCGCCTAGAGTTCGGGGATGCCGCTGGTCGACCTCCAATATATCGCGGTGAACATCCTCTTTTATGCGGGTTTTTTCGGAAGGCCGTACGGTACTGCCGGGGTTCCATGGAGCGGGCCCGATCACCTGCTGGGCAACACGGATGCTAAGGCAGTAGGGGAGCCGTAGCCGCCGTTTGTTCCATGGGAAGGCTATCCGCGATAAGGGTTCACTGGGTGTCCGTGTCGAAGCGAGCAATGCCCTTGAACCGTGGATGGTTCGCAGAGGGTGTTGGTTTTCCGGCAGTCATGACGTGCGGCAAGTTCTCTGACGGCCTAAAGCCGGCATTCGGCCGGACCGAGGGTCCGAGACGTGTTCGCTAGTGGTGTCCCTGTACACTACACGATGCCCCATGAATTAGGTTGCCAAAATGCGTGAGCACAGCTTGAAAGGGTTCTGCCAGCAGGGCTCTATTAAAGCAATGTCAGCCCGAGAGACGCTGCCAGCAGTCCAACACTCCATATCACAATGGGAGCGAGTTTTTTGGTCACGCCCTCCGTGTGCCTTGGAGTGAGAGGGCTAGAGTGAAAGGTGGGGTCATGGGCCGCGTGATCTGCAGCGGCATGAGAATGTTCCGCCGGTGTGGCTGGTGGTTCCGTGCTCATCAACCCATGCTTTAACTTAGCGGCCACCAGCCACCAATTCAAGGGGTATGCTACGACAGCTCCTGCGATAAGAGCGATAGACATCATAAACCAAAATTCAGGGTGGCTGGGCAAAGCTGCCGCAGGCCGAAAGCGGATCCATGGCACCATGACGGCAATCATTCCTGCCATAACGCCATTCATCGAGAGCCATTCGGGCAGGAACATCTTGCGAAGTGCGGTGACATAACTGCCGCCCACCATATCCTTCATGAAAAGGGATTGGAAAATGAGCCAGCCTACCAAGAATCCTGCGACGTATTCACTGAAGAGATTGATAATCATAGGAAGAGGGACGCTCCCCAGATAATAGATGATCACGGCAGCCCCGATGATGCCGACACTATCCCCCGCGACACAGTGAAGGGTGGAACCGACAGCCTGTTTCCACATCGCCGCAATATATTGCGGATGGGTTCCCGGCAAGGGTTCTCGTACGGTCAAAATATACAACACAATACCCAAGGGGCCCATAAACAGGGTGACTAGCAAAAAGGCCAGGTGCATGGTAAAGTCTATGGGAGCATGAGACCAGTCGACAATCATAAAAATCACCGACAGCAAAGAGAGCACCCACCATAATAAAATGGCATCCCACATGTTTTTTCCTCCTATTTCTCTAACCGTTTAACGGACCTTTATCCCAGCGATATTGTGCAAGCGGGCATCGGTTTTCGGTTAATCGTGGACATTAGTCCTCCGGAGGGGATAAATTTTTCACAGTAAACGGCTTCAGTGGCTGGCTCATTTTGAGAAAGTCCGGGTATGTTGAGAACAACATACCCGGCAAACCATACAGGGGCCTATATCTTGTCCTGGTTCACATATTGCGCCGGATTGTTCGCAAACGTCTTGGCACATCCAGAGCAACAAAAGTAATAGCGTGTGCCTTCATAATCTGCATGGACTGTGTCTTCCTCGATATCAACCGTCATCTGGCATACGACATCGACCGCTGTGGCCATTTAGCTCTCACCTCCTTCCGGTGTGGCGGGAAGTCGAACTGTTTTCAAGAGCAAGGAGTTGGACACCACTGACACAGAACTCATGGCCATCGCCGCACCGGCCAGCACGGGAGAAATGACACCGAAGGCCGCCAAGGGAATCATCATCGCATTATAAATCAAGGACCAAAAGAGATTTAGGTGAATTTTGCCGAGAGTCTTGCGTCCTAGTGCCAAGACTCGCACGACCCCGAAGATTTCAGGAGCCATCAGGGCCACATCTGCTGTCTCCAGGGCCACATCCGTTCCAGACCCGACAGCCAGTCCCAAGTCCGCCGTCGCCAGGGCCGGCGCGTCATTAATGCCATCGCCAACCATCAGGACGCGAAATCCTTCGGCTTGGAGCTTGTCCACGATCTTGGCTTTATCACCGGGCAAAAGTCCGCCGTAAACACGATCGATGTTTAATGTCTGTCCAATGGCTTGGGCGGCGCGTTCTTGATCGCCTGTTAGCATTGCCACTTTAATGCCGCGGGCATGCAGTGCCGCAATCGTCGCGGGCGCATCGTCGCGTATGCTGTCGGAAACGATAATGACTCCGGCCAGCTGCTGGGCCTGTCCGACCCAGACAACACTGGCTCCCTTTTCCTGCCACGCCGTGACCTCTACCGGTAGGACTGCTGGAACCGAAATATTGTATTGAGCCAACAATCGTGTGCTGCCCACGACAACTTCTTGCCCCTCGATGTATCCGACCATGCCCATTCCGGGTTCAGTATAGACATCGTCTGCGGCTAACTGGACCGCATCGTGCAATTTTGCTCCTCGCACCACGGCCTGCGCCAAGGGATGGGTGGATTCTTGCTCTATAGCTGCTGCCAATCCCAGGACGGTTTCCGGGGAATAAGGGCCATACGGTATGGCCGCCTGCAACATGGGTTTCCCCCGGGTTAACGTGCCCGTTTTGTCGAAAGCGACAAGATTGATTGCGCTAGCAGTTTCCAACGCTGCGCCGCTGCGGTAGAGAATGCCGCGTTTGGCGCCGATGCCGGACCCCACCATGACCGCAGTCGGCGTGGCCAACCCTAAGGCACACGGGCAAGCCACCACCAAGACGGCCACCCCGTCCAAGGCGGCCAGACGCCAGTGCCCCGTAAGCGTTCCCCAGACTATAAAGGTAACAATAGCAATGGCGATGACGATGGGGACAAACACGTTGGCGATAGTGTCTGCGAAGCGTTGTACGGGAGCCTTGGTCGCCTGCGCTTCTTCAACTGTTTTGACGATCTGCGCTAGGGTTGTATCACGGCCTACCCGGTCAGCTCGAATCTCCAACGTGGATGCGCCATTTAATGTTCCGGCGGTGACCGCGTCTCCAGCCCCTTTATCTTGCGGCAGGGGTTCTCCCGTCAACATGGATTCATCGGCAGTGCCCTGTCCGGCGACGACCGTGCCATCAACCGGGTAACGCTCGCCAGCTAATACTTGTAGCACGTCGCCCTGGTCAATGGCATCCACGGCGACCACGTCCCAGTCGCCTTGCACCGTTTTGCGTCGGGTTTCTCGCGGCCGCAATGCCAGCAGTTCTTCAATAGCTTGACTTGTCCGCCCTTTGGCCACGGCTTCGAGATATTTTCCTATCAGCACTAGCGTAATGACCGTCGCCGAGGAATCAAAATACAACGGGCCATGAACGGTCAAATCATACATCGACAATCCCCAGGCGGCCAAGGTTCCCAACGCCACTAAAACATCCATATTGGCATTCTTATGCCGCAAGTTCATCCAGGCGCGGCGAATGAACCCCCACCCGGGGCCCCATTCTACAACCGTGGCAAACGCTGCCAAAATGACGCCATTGTCCAACCATGCCGGACCGGAATGAAACAGCTCGTGCGCCATTCCGATCCAGATCGGAATGGTGAACAAAATGGACCACATTAATCGGTGCTGGGCCACCTTCATTTCATGCGAACGAGGATCGGTTGCCGTGCCCGTCTCCTGTTTGACCGAGAAGCCAGCGGATTGCAAGGCCGCGGCAACCTGACTCGCGTCGCCTACGCCGCGTAGAATGTCGAGGGACAGCACTCCGGTCACCACATTAATCTGGACATTGTCCACACCCGGCACCGACTCCACCGCTTCCTCAGCCCGCTTCCGCAGAGGTTCTTCGTCCATGCCGACCATGACCCATGACACATGATCCTTCCGGACGCTATAGCCTAACTCGGTAATCGTTTCGACCAAGCGCGGCATGGTCACAAGACTGGGGTCAAATGTAATATTGGCCCGTTCCAATGCCAAGTTAACATGGGCATCCACACCGTCAAGTTGGTGCAGGGCCTTTTCAATGCTGTTAACACAGGTCGCACAGGTCATGCCGCCAAGATCCAAATTTATCGATTGATTTGAATGGTCGGTGTCAATCGGATTGGTTGCCATTTTTTTCACCCTCTTCGATAATTTTTTGTATCGTCTCTGGTGTCTCGTGCCCATGACAGTGGCACAAAGGATGCTCCACTAAAGGTCCCAAAGCATGGTTGGGGGCTAGGGCCTCTCCCGCTGAAAAGGGCATGTATTTCATCGCGCCAATTAACTCATCGACGATGGGGGTTCCCATGCCGTCGTGCATAGCGTCCGCCACGCACGTGAGCAGATGATTGCGCAGTAAAATGCGTTGTACTTGTTCCAGACTAGCTTGCACTGCGGATACTTGCTTCATGATATTGACGCAATAAATGTCCTGATCGACCATGCGCCGAATGCTGTCCAAATGGCCCGCTGCGACCTTAAGTCGCAGCGCGGCATCTTTTTTTAATTCTGGATTCATGATATCCCTCCTCCACCCCCCACCCCACCCCCGGGGGGGATCACTAATGTTAGTGTGGAACGAGACGTGGACATTGTCAACCCTTGGGGACGCTGTACTCTCTCAAAAGACGCCCGAAGTGAGTGCAAATTGGAAATTCTTACGCCATCTAACCGTTAGGCGGGTTGTTTCACGTGTCATGCCACCGCGCGCCAGAGAAACTTTTTCATGGCGATTGATCCCTCTGGGGGCGGGCCCAAAAGGGGACACTTCTCGTTATAATTGCCGCTACGATAAGGTATGTTCTGATAAGCTCAGGCCGATGGAATCTGGCATGACCTTCGAGCCGACGATGACAAAAGTCCAGCGGCTCAGGGGGCGAGCCGACAAGGCCTAGATGGGGCCTTTGCCGATAAAATTCTGGGTAATCTTCAGCACATCTTAGCGTATGCCAGTGAGAGCCGTGTCGAATTCTGCCTAAAACGCCAAACTTGAGAATTCTGGGAAAGCCTTCCGAATAGTGCCAGGTGATAGCGATCCAGACTCGGCGGGCCGCGAGTCGTCTGCGGATCTTGCCCATGCCCTTCAGACTCAGCTCGGTGAGATCTCCTCGCAATCGATCACCGGAAGCGGTCCGGGGGATCCTATCCCCGAGTTCTGTCGGGCCCCGCTTTTTGATTCCTACGGCCCTGTTTTAAGAGAAAGCCGGAGACGATAATAACCGTGTGAAGACATTCACAAATCCTCGTGTTCACGAAAGAAGGCATGTTCCATGGCATCGTCTGCCCAAGCTAACTCTGGACCGGTAAGTTCAGATCCTCAAGCGAGTGCGCAACTGCGCCGTATTCACATCCTGCGGTTAACCCTCGTGTTTTTTGCCCTCTGCAATGTGGCGGCTCACGTCTATGCGACACCAGGGGCCACCCCCATTACCACGTGGTGGATTGATGTCGAAATCGCGACCTACGGCCTCACGGCCGTGATTTATCTCTTTGGTCTGCGGATGTTTTACTGGCCCGTTCTCCTATTCTCCGCCTTCACGATTGTGATGTATTTTCTAAGCGGCGCTGTCCCGATGGGTCTCATTGATCCGAAACCGCTGGTGGGGCATTTGCAATTTCTTCAGTACTCGTTTGGTCGGGGGTTCTCGGTGATTTCGTGGGTGTACTTGCTCATTGTCGGATGGATCATGTTAAAACTGGATCCGGGCAGCCGGGTGAATGATCTGTTGGCTCACAGCTAATCGCGGCCTCTCATGTGACGGCGAGCGCACGGCAGAGGAAAGGGGGTGGGGACCGGATGGATCAGATCCATGTGGCGTTATGGGTCCCCGATGACCTCGAGAGCGAAGGGTTGCAACAGATCATCGCCGCATCAGCCGACATGACGGTGTGTTGCCATCGAGTCATCCCCGATTCCACAGACTGGGAGCAGGGCGAGGTCTGTGGCAAGCCACGGGTGGATGTGGCGGTGATGCTGCTGCCGCTCCGGTGGTTGGACCGGATGGTGCCGGCGTGGCGGTGCCACTATCCGCAGGTGCCGCTGGTGG
>DAHWJO010000102.1:0-12263 GCA_027344105.1 Sulfobacillus sp. | reverse complement strand
GAGGACAGGACCTACGTTCATGATTGCCGAATCATTAAGAGATCCTTCCCAATGCGGAAATCGGTGTGCTGTCAGCCAAGAGTACCGATAACCCCAGCAGACACCGTGGACGTCCGATGCAACATCGGCTAAATTAGTCGAGGAAGGACGCCACGAACACCCTTTCCACGGGAATTTGCGACTGGAAGAGCGAAAGGACGTCATGTGGGTTACCATAAAAGGGTCCGTTTGGACCCTTGTTCCATTTTGCGGAACTAGTTCACACTGACAGAGGCAGAGAAACGAATTTTCTGCATCCAGAATGGCAAATTACAGATCAAAGGAGATGATTTGATGCCCCATTGGCATCCACACCGCACGCACATGATGTTGCCTGATGAAGTCTCCGTCAATCCCTTATTTTCCCGCGACGGTGAAGAGGCGATACCCCGCTTCCGCTTGCGTGACCAAGGAATGCTACCGGAAAGCGCCTACCAGATTGTTCATGATGAAATCACCATGGATGGGAATGCACGGTTGAATTTGGCAACATTTGTCAGCACATGGATGGAGCCCCAGGCCGACCGTCTCTATGCAGAAGCCTTCGATAAAAACATGATTGACAAAGATGAGTATCCCCAGACGGCGGCCATTGAGGACCGTTGCGTACATATTTTGGCAGATCTGTGGCATTCACCCTATCCGCACAATACCCTGGGCGTCTCGACGACAGGATCTTCAGAGGCCTGCATGCTGGGAGGATTAGCTCTCAAACGCCGGTGGCAGAAAGCGCGTAAGGCGGCAGGGAAATCCGCTGACCATCCCAATATTGTTTTCAGTTCAGCTGTGCAGGTTGTCTGGGAGAAATTTGCAAACTACTGGGATGTGGAACCCCGCTATGTGAGCATTACTCCGGACAAGCCGTATCTCACCCCGGAAGGTGTGTTAGCTGCGGTGGACGAAAACACGATTGGCGTGGTGCCTATTTTAGGCGTCACGTATACGGGGCTGAATGAACCCGTAGCGGCGATAGCAGCGGCCTTGGATGACCTCCAAACGCGCACCGGGCTGGACATTCCCATCCATGTCGATGCTGCTTCCGGAGGATTTGTCGCACCTTTCTTGCAGCCTGATCTTCTCTGGGATTTCAAGATTCCGCGGGTGCAGTCTATCAATGCCTCGGGACACAAGTACGGGTTGGTGTACCCCGGACTCGGCTGGGTCGTGTGGCGCGAGGCGCAGGACTTGCCTGATGACCTGATTTTCCGGGTCTCATATTTAGGCGGAGACATGCCGACCTTCGCTTTGAATTTTTCCCGTCCGGGCGCGCAAGTGCTGTTGCAGTATTACAACTTTCTGCGACTGGGTCGGGACGGATACTATAAAGTGCACAAATCTTCACAGGAAGTGGCTCACTTTCTCAGCCGGGCCGTTAAGGATATGGGCCTGTTTGACCTCTTTACCGACGGCTCTGATATTCCTGTATTTGCCTGGCGCCTGCAAGCGGGGCACACCGCCAACTGGGACCTCTATGACCTCTCCCGCAAGCTGAGGGAATACGGTTGGCAAGTCCCGGCGTATCCACTGCCCGCGGACATGACGGATGTCACCATTATGCGGGTCGTTGTGCGCAATGGGTTTTCCATGGACTTCGCCCACCTGTTTTTGGAAGACCTCAAACAGTCCGTGGCGTATTTGGAATCATTGGATGGGCCAATGCCCCATACCAAAGAATCCCACGCATCTTTTCATCACTAAGAATCCCTGCGTGAGGCAGGTTAAGGAGCAATCACATGGCAACAAAGAAAAAGGACACACTGCCCTCTAATGCGGCATCGGGAGGCGGGCACATCAGCTGGTTCTCGCTCAGTGTGCTGACCGTCGTCGCAGTAGCCAGTCTGCGCAGCGATCCCGCCGATGCCTTTTATGGGCTCGGGTCCATTGTCTACTATCTGGTGCCAGCCCTGCTGTTCTTTGTCCCCATGGCTCTAGTGGCTGCGGAATTGGCGACGGGGTGGCGCGGAGGTGTCTATGTCTGGGTTCGGGAAGCGCTTGGCAACCGCTGGGGTTTCATGGCCATTTGGCTGCAGTGGATTCAAAATGTGGTCTGGTACCCATCTCAATTGGCCTTTGTCGCAGCCGCTTTGGCTTATGTGTTTCTCGACCCCAATCTGGCCAACTCCGGGTTCTACACAGCGGTGGTGATTATTGTCGCCTACTGGGCATCGACGCTGATTACGCTCAAAGGCAAAAATCTGTTCGCGAAGGTGGGGTCTTGGAGCGGAATAATCGGAACCTTCGTGCCCGGATTGGTCCTAATTATTTTGGGGGCATTTTGGATTGGCACGGGCCAGCACAGTGAAGTGCCGTTAGGGTGGCATTTTGTGATTCCACCCTATATGGGTCTGGCCAGTGTCGTCCTCATTGTCAGCAACTTCCTGGCCTATGCGGGTATGGAAGTGAATGCTGTGCATGTGGACCAGCTGAAAAATCCCGCGAAAGACTACCCAAAGGGGATTCTCGTCGCTTTCTTCATCGTGCTGCTGGTCTTCATCCCGCCCACGCTGGCGATTGCGGTGGCAGTGCCGCCAAACACGCTGGGTCTGACCAGCGGGATTACCGCAGCCTTCGAAGTGTTCTTCTTGCACTGGCACGTGAATTGGCTCACGCCCATCCTGTCCCTTATGGTTGTGCTCGGAGCCCTGGCATCCGTGGTGACATGGATTGCCGGACCGAGCAAAGGGCTCTTGATCGCGGGACGCACGGGCTTGCTGCCGGTAGGACTCCAAAAGCGCAATGCAGCCGGCATGCAGCAGGGCATATTGGTTCCGCAAGGTCTGATTGTCACGGCCCTCGCAGCGATATTCGTGTTCGTGCCAAATGTCAGCATGGCATTTTTCTTACTGATTGCGGCCGCGGCTGAACTGTATCTCTTGATGTACGTACTGATGTTTGCGTCGGCGATCATCCTGCGCTACACGAAACCCCACGTGCAACGGGCGTACCGGGTGCCGGCGATGACCCTCGTCGCGCTGGTGGGGCTTTTGGCGTCTGTCGCGGGAATTGTCTTAGGGTTCATTCCTCCGAGTGAACTGGACGGACTTTCCAAAACGACTTACACGCTATTGGTGATTGGCATTACCGTGATTCTGGCGGCGGCCCCTCTCGTGTTCTATGCTATGCGGAAGGACAGTTGGCGTACCATTACGGACGCCGAATTCGCCCAGCTCATTGGCGAGCATGTGACACCCCCGTCGGCCCATGCCGTGACACCGAAAGCAGGCGGGTGAGCCAAAGGACCCAAATGCTTCTATCAAGAAAATAGACCTGCCACCCAACCGGCCTGGAGCGCCCCTGTCGCTCCAGGCCGGTTGGGTGTGCATAATTGGCGGCCGCACAGCCAGTGGGCCTGCGCCCAGTGAAGCTGAATTCTCTTTGCGAGGGGCTGGGCGCGGACTTTCATGCGATATCAATGCCCACTTAGTGGCAACCCAATGAGAGCGTTGCCCTACGAACATTCGGGCCGGAGGCGGGGATGAGGGCGCTACTGTCTCCCGCTCTTATTGACTTGCACGCGCGCCGAAAATACCGGCCGCTAATCCGGTGGCGGTATGACAAGAGCACCTGCCAACGGCCCCATAGGGTTATGGCCGCACGCAATCATGTGTGGTAGACGGCAGGCGCAGATTTGTTCGGACAGTGGTCTTGCCACAAGACAGCTCCTGTTCAGACGCCGTGCCTCACCGGTTCAGGTAAGCCGGGATGCAATGGACAGGCAGTTGTTTTAGACTTTCTTCCGGGGTGCGCGCCGGGTCTTTGCAGCGGGACCCTCAGTGGCTGCCGGAGTAATGTCAATGGTCACGACAAAAGCGTCGTGAGGGTACGTTTCGATGAAGTCCGACAGGCCCCGGAGAAGATCCGCCGTCTGTTCACGGGTTAACCCGCGGTGGTCAATAGGTAAAATTGGAGTGGACATGAGTGCACCTCGCTAGCGAATAGGGAATCTCGGGCTGTCTTTCGAACGTTAGTTCGCCCCAATGACTGTATCATACCTTAAGATGTTCGCCAAGCTCACATGCTCCCGGGGGCAAGCGCCCACATGGGATTGTCGACAATCACGCCGTTGATGTGCCGGTCTATCCACAAGCGAGTTTGCTTTTCGTCGAGATCCCAGCAGGCCAGAGCATATCCCGCCTGCTGGTAGCTTTGCATGGTTTCCTCCCGCAGAAATGTTGAGGCCACGTGGATCGCGTCCACCTGTACAAGCCGGGAAAATTCACTGACATCCGGAAGCCAACTGGCCCATAGCGCCGCCCGGGGCCATTGTGGGTGTTGCTCTGCGCAGAGGTCGAGCAGGGTCTTGCTGAAGGAGGATAGCAGTACGCGCTCTTCCCAATGATTCCGGGCAATGATTTCGGAGGTCTTGTTCAGCAAAACCGGATTGAGTGCGCCTTGCTCTTTCAATTCGAGGTTAAGGAGCGTGCGGGCGGGGAGCTCGCTTAGAGATTCCAGCCGCGCCACCGGAGGACCGGCCGGGATACCGGAGGCGACATCGGACCAGAGAAGGTCGACCCAGTTCAGCAGATGGCCCCCGCGGCCCACTATGGAGGAGTCGTGGGCAATGACCACGACATGATCCCGGGTGAGTTGAAGGTCGCCCTCAATGCCGTGCGCTCCGGCATCCACGGCCTCAGAAAACGCGCGCAAACTGTTTTGCGGATAAATCGCCGAGAACCCCCTGTGTGCCCAGATCAATGGTTTAAAATTGTCATAGCCGGAAAACATTGCTTTTCCCCCTTGTTCAGCAGTTTACGGTTTCCCAGGGGAATTAGCCATGGCGCAGGGGGCGACTTAGGACATCCGGCAAGCCCAATAGAACAGTCAGCGCCTCTTGCGGGAACTTAGCGGCTCGCGTGGGCAGTTGACGGGAAAGCAGCGTGCACAAACTATGCAGAGCTCCATGGCCGAACCCTCTTCGCGGCTGTTTAAGCGCATAAGAACCGTCTCTAGCTTAGGCATTGTCCTGGACGGGTATAACTTGTCTGTGATTGCTGTGGCGCTGGTGCCGTTGGCACGTGAGTTTCACCTCAGCGCGGCCCAAACCGGTCTGTTAGCATCCGCGATGCTGATCGGATCAATCGGAGGAGGACTAGGCGCGGGAATTCTTGCTGATCGGCTGGGCCGCAAGACCTTGCTAATCTGGGACCTTGTGATTTTCATGATATTCTCCGCAGTCTCTGCGGTTCTCTTCAATTACGCGTGGCTGGTGGTAGCTCGGTTTATCGTAGGGATAGCAGTAGGGGCGGACTATGCCATCTCTCCCACTTACCTGGCCGAATTTGCACCCCGGGAATCCCGCGGGTTCCACCTCGGCTATATCTGGCTGGCGTGGTCGGTTGGCGCGGTTGTCAGTTTCGGCATCGGTGCTGCAGTCGTGGCGTGGTTTCCCGCCCAGCTGAGCTGGCGCGTACTCTTTGGCCTCGCACTGATTCCGGCGGCTTGGGGGTTGATCCTGCGGCACAAACTGCCCGAGTCCCCCCATTGGCTGCAATTCGGGCGCACATTCCGCCGGGCGGCTGGAGCCCGCCCGCGGGGCGCCTTGCCGCCCCGGCTGTGGCTGCTGGCCGCGGTTCCTTGGTTTCTAATGGACTTTTCCACTTATGGTCTGGGACTTCTTCTGCCCCTGCTGCTGCGGTCCAATGGCCTGACTTCCACGACAGGGGCCATTTTGGGAACGGGCATGGCGGCACTGTTCGGAGGAGTGGGATCGGTCTGGGCCATGCTGCGTCTGGACCGGTCCGGCCGCATTGGCTTGCAGGTGAGGGGATTCTTTCTGTCCGGGGCTGGGCTGTGGGTCTTGGCGGCGGCGTTATGGCTGGATATCCGCGTTTTTGCTTTTCTTTTGGGAGGGCTCATGATCGTCAACCTGTTCAACGGCAGCGGGCCGGGCACGACCTGTGGAATCATTCCAGCAGAAATATTTCCAACACCGGTGCGGGCCACGGCGTTGGGCATTTCGACCGCGGTCAGCCGCGTTGGAGCGATTGCCGGAGTCTTTATTCTGGGATTTGCGGAAGTGCGTTATGGTCTGGGAACTGTGCTGGCCATTGCCGGGTCGGCATCTTTGCTGGGTTCTTGGCTCACATGGATATGGCGCATTGAACCCAATCAGACCGCACTCCCTGACATCCCGGGCGGGTAGACAAAAGGCCTCAAACCGCGGGCGGCGGCAAGTTCTGCTGCCCGCATGTTGTCAGGGAGTTGGCAAAATGGTGGGGATGGATTTTTTCAATAGAACGATTACACTGGATGCAAGGTCTGATACCCTCTTCCTGAAGGGAAGGGGACTCTTGCGGGGAACCGGCTGGCGTCAACTGTACTCGCGAAGGGTGAGCCAAACGCCTCTTATCCGGTCGCCCGGAGGTCTCCGGTTACTTGGACTACTCGTTCGCCGAATGCTGTTAACGTCTGGTCTTGACGCCGCGAGACATTTTACGTCTCCAGCGATTGCGGGAGACAACCGCCAACGTATCTAGTGGTCTGGCGAACACATAGTTAAGGTATCACGAGACCAGGGTATAGCATGGCAGGAAAAAACTTTCGACTGACGGCGAGCGCCTCATATCTCCGCCGTGAACGGCGAAGTATCACGGCGCATCTGATAAATGGACACGGGACAGGAGCACAAGCTATGGAATGGATAGCACTTATTACGGCATTGGGTTTTTTAGGAATGATTGTATTTCTGCACCGCCGCCTCAAAAATATCGAACATCAGCAAAGAGCGCTGATGGAACTGTTGTGGGAGGTGTCACCGGATCAGTCGCCGCATGAGGAGGTGCGCACACTGTTGAACCAGGGGCACCGCATTGAGGCTATCCGCCTGATCAAGAAGCGCTATCAATGCTCCTTGCTGCAGGCCAAAAATATTGTTGAGCAGATTGAGGGGCTGCCCCGTTCCCGGTCCATGCTCAAACCCAAATGAAGTACGGGATTTGCCGCTTCACAAAATTTCGCGGCCGCCGCCGTTCGTTAGGTTTTGACTTCTGCCTCTGGTATTATAGTGACCATTGGCATGGGATAGCCCGGGTGTCATCACTCTGAGGCTGTGTCATGAACTATCCGGGTGGTGAGTGCCGTGGAATACCGCTATCGTCCTTCTTCGCGCACATTCATGCAGGAACGCATGAATCTGTCGCAGGCGCTGGCTACAATTAGAAAAAAAATTCAAACGCTATTAGAGAGCAAGGGCACGCCTGTCAGCGGGTACAACGACATTGCCGTATACCAGGCAGTCGCCAGAGGCGAACAGATCTGGTATGAGGAGTGGGACCGCCACGGGGATAGCCCATACTATGGGCGCCTCGAGTATGTTGACCGCGGAGAACATGATGAGCCGTCTGTCGTCTATGTCAGTAAAGCGCAGAGATCTTTGTCGTTTGAGGATTCCAAAGGCCGGATGACCGATATCATTCCCTGGAATGCCCCAGTGGCGCGCATGTACATTACTCACCGGTCCGTACCCGGAGTGTGGGAGCTGGAACGGGTTACGCGGGTGCTGATTGAGGAGGCTGAGCTGCAGGAGGTTGCGGATACGTTTCGCGGGCCGTCTCTGCCTGCCCTTCCGACCGGCGAAGGCGAAAATGTCACTGAGCAACTCTTTGAAAAGCGGGGTGGGGGGAAGCTGGCCGATATTGTGGCAACCCTTCAGGAAGAACAGTATGACCTCATCGTTCAGCCGCTTCGGGAGAACTTGGTCATTGAAGGAGGGCCTGGCAGCGGCAAAACCGAAATTGCCCTGCATCGCATTGTGCATCTGCTTCACGCCGCGGCATTATCTCCCCAAAATATTCTGTATCTAGGCCCTTCAGGGCCCTTTCTCCGCTACGTCTCAGAGATTCTCCCCACTCTGGACGCTGGCGACGTGGTACTGCACGACATGACATCATGGCTGTCCCGCGAGCTGGGACTTCCGGTCCGGAAAACGGCGGCTGGTTCCGATGACGCTTTGCTGTATGACGAGCTATATCCCGTCCGTCTTGCCCAGTGGATGCAGACGTATATTCAGCAGTCTGTGGACCGCTTGGGGGACTTGCGCATGACACTGGACGTCGAGACAGTCAGCGGACGCCACCAGCGCACCTGCGAACTGCTTGCCAGCCAGGTTCGGGAGATCCTCACGGCGCCGTCTCTACGATCTCTGGCCGAAGGCTGGAGACTCCTCGAAGACCGTTGGGCCCAGGCCATCGATACCGTCCTGTCCGGGGCTGACAGCCGTGATTCCAGCCAATACCGGAAACAAGGGCGCCAGCGGTTTGAACGTTGGCGGGAAGGGGCTGATATCATCGCCGACCTGCGGGGGCTGATTGCCGCCTACCCGGAGGCGCGAGCCGAGTCTGGCCTGGCATCGGCGTTCCTTCCCGATGCCGTCTGGAGCCTCGCAGATGCCTTGGCGCTGATGTACCTGTCTGGGAAATTTTTTGGCCATCCCCGGCACTATGCGCTTGTCGTACTGGATGAGGCGCAGGATCTTCCCGCGGTAGGATTTGCTCTCGCCCGCCAGCTTTTAGCGCCGTCTGCATCTCTGACGGTCGTCGGAGATCCTTACCAGCATTTGAATCCCTATACGGAGGTGGGGGACTGGTCGGCGCTGGCAGATCGGTTGGGGGCGCAGCATATCGCCTTGAAGGACAATTACCGTTCCGGCGAAAACATTGTCCGATTGGCCAACGCTGCCCACCCGGCGGGGATCCGCCAGGTCGCACGGCGTCCCGGAGGCATTGCGCATGCCGCCCGCCAAGCCAGCCGCCAGAATTTGGCGGAAGAGGTCCTGCGTGAGGTGCATAGAGGAACGGAGCAGTATTTGGGTCAAGTCGCGGTGATTTTCGGCAATAAGGTACCGCGCGATATCTTGGACCAGCTCTTTGCTGGCAAGCAGAACGGCGTGGAGATGGCCGTGGAGCCTGACAACCCCGAGCCCTACGAGGTCATTGTGGCCACTGTCGAGTACGCTAAGGGGCTGGAATTTGACTTGGCTATCTTAGTCGCGGAAAGTCCGGATGCGTTCGAAGACACTTCGGCTGGACACTACAAGTTATACACCGCGATTTCCCGGGCCCGGGAAGAAGTCATGATCATTGGGCTGGGACACACTCCAAAACTGTACGAGCGGTGCTACCGCCAGGCGACGCGCCCTGGCAAGAAGCGACAATAACGGATAGCATGGCGTCACAACAGGTGCTATTGGCCTCAGAAAGATCTATAATGCAAATAGTAAGCAGTACGAATATTTGATAAGACGGAGGGAGTTTTGACAATGTGGTTTAGAAGACGTCCCCGCTTTCCGATTTTTCTCTGGCTGCTGGCGCTTTTCGGGATTGCGCGGATAGCGCGCCGCCGGCGCTGGTCTGATATGCCGGAAGAGCGCCGTGAATCGTACAGGAAGAAGCGTCACCAATTTATTCAAAAACTGGATGACGCGTATCGTGTATGGGATGAACCTGATGAGACTGACATGGGGGATCCCGAGCAGGACTGATAGGGTACCCGCCGACAATAGGATGAGGGTGGAACGCTCACGTGGCTTCTCAACTGACGAGAACACTGTCAATATTTCGATTGGCGCTGTCGTACTGGGGTGACTACCGGGCCATTCAGCGAGCGGAGCGCACCCTGTCCAAAGATGCGGCTTCCCGGGCGGTCGATGCCATCTACCAACAAGGTGGCATCCGCTTCCGGAATGAAGCGCTGCGGCTGCAGGGTCTGATTATTAAAGTGGGGCAGTTTCTCAGTGCCCGTACGGACGTTTTGCCCCTGACATTCACCAAAGAGCTGCAGCAGTTGCAAGACCAGGTGCCTGCGGCGCCCTTTGATGCCGTGCGGGGGATCATCGAAAACGCGTTCCAAAAACCTTTGAATGAGATATTTCACGATTTCGAGCCACGGCCGGTAGCGGCGGCTTCCCTTGGACAGGTGCACCGGGCTAGGCTAGCACATGGGGAAGAGATCGTAGCGGTCAAGGTTCAGCGGCCTAAAATCCGTGAGTTGGCAAAAACGGACCTGCGGGCTTTGTCGCGCATCATGGCCATTCTGAAACGGTGGACCAAGGCGGGCAGGCGTCTGGACACGGTGCGGCTATTTGAAGAATTTCGGGAATCAATCTACCGGGAACTGGACTATGTTCAGGAACAGGACCATTTGCTCCATTTCCAGCGGGATTTCGCCGAGTGGCCTAGCGTACAGGTGCCACGGGTTTATGAGCAGTATACCCATTCGACCGTCCTGGTGATGGAATTCGTGGAAGGCATTAAGCTGACCGAAGTCGATCAGCTTAATGCCAGAGGACTCCATCCCCAGGAGCTTGCCAGTGTCCTCGTGGAATCGTACCTCAAGCAAATTGTGCTGGATGGCTTTGTACAGATTGACCCCCACCCTGGAAACTTCCTGGCAGGGATGGACGGACGGTTGATCTTTTTGGACTTCGGTATGATGGCAACGATTCCGCCGGACCATGTCGACGTCTTTGGCCGACTGGTGGAGTTTGGGCTGGCCCGCAATGCGCAAGGCGTGGTTGACAGCATGATCGCTCTGGGCTTTGTGCGGCCCTCAGCTAATGTGGAGGTTCTGGGGCGGGCGGTCAGTTTCATGCTGGACCGCATTGCCGGGGTGCCCTTGCAGGAAGGGGCGGCGCTTACGGGTCTTGTGCGGGACTTTCAGGACTTTCTGTATGAAGAGCCGCTGCAGTTCCCTGCGCAGTATATGTTCCTCGGACGGGCTATTGGGATGCTGTTTGGTCTAGTCGCCGTTTTGGACCCGGACTTGGACTGGATGGCCCTGCTCAAAGAGAAGGCCCTGCCGATGATAAACGAGCGGCGCGTTGTCTGGGATAACCGCTATTACCAGATGCTGCGCGACCAAGTAGGCAATTTGTTCGGCCCCGCCGGGAAAATGGTCTGGGACAAGGCTGCAGATAAAGTCAAAATCTGGGGACAAATCGGGTGGAGACTCCCTGAGGAGCTGGATCAGGCCCTCGTAAAAATCACCCATGGCTCCATATCCACCCGCCCCGAGATGACCCCTGTTCTGCGGCGTCTGGACAAGATCGCTTTGCAGCTCTCCATCGTGGCCGCATGGATTTTGGCGGGGTTTTCTTCGGTGCTTGCCGTCCTCTGGCGGGGACGCCATGCCGGGTACTGGATTGGCGACATCTTTTACGGGATGGCGGGGCTGGCATTTGTCTTTGGAGTCGCTCGGCTGGTGATGATCCGCCGGGCAGACCGGAGAATCAAGCGCAGAGCGCCCTGAGACCGGGAAGGCATTGAAGCAGGGAGGCCGTGGCCTCCCTGCTTTCTGCATTTCAGCCGTGTATTACTTGACTTGCAGTGTGAGCGGCCGGCCGATGGGATCACCCACCTTCTTGACGGCGGTGCCGGTCGCCACCACCTCCATCACGTCTTCTGAGCGGTGAATAATTTCGATCTGCACATTGATTACGGAGTCAGCGCCTAATGCGTCCGCTTCGGCCTTCATCCGCTGCAGAGAGAGTTCGCGGGCGGCATACATCAATTGGGTGAGCTGCTTCAGCTCACCCCGCTGCATTCCTTTAAATGCTGTGGCGATGCCGCCCGATACCCCCATGCTCATCACGGAATTGCCCAAGACAAATCCCAGCGGTTTGTAGCCGGCGTCGGTGACCAGCCAGAAATCCATGGCGCTCAAGTTGCTGGTAGCCGCTCCATGCTCCTGCTGCAGTTTTTGGATCTCTTCCTCCACTTCTCCCATGGAGGTTAATTGGGCATTGCTGCCGAACAGTGGCATTGCGCTTTTATCCCCTTTCTCATTTCACCTGCTGTGCCCATTGTAGCAGAAGGTTAGAACAGGCGGACGCCTCTTCTCGGCGCTGGCCCGTGCGAATTGCACGGGGTGGGACGGCTGTGCTAGGATGAGGCAAACGTACGTTTTTTTGGAGGGGCAAGGGGATGGACCGCACCCCGGGGGGAAGGGGACAGGCGGGACGGGTGGCCCCTGTCTGCTCCACGAGAAGGAGAGGGAACAAGGTGTCTCACCATTTTGATCCGTTTCGCTCTGCTGCCACTGGATGGATATTTCACTGTGATGCCGATGCTTTTTATGCCTCGTGCCACATGGCGGAAAACCAGGAGCTCGCCGGGCATCCGATCGTGGTGGCAGGGGATCCCAAGGCCCGGCACGGAATCATCGTGACAGCCAGTTACCCAGCCCGGAAGTGCGGCATCCGCACGGGCATGCGGCTGGACGATGCTTGG
>DAHWJO010000101.1:0-12395 GCA_027344105.1 Sulfobacillus sp. | reverse complement strand
ACGCCTTTGTGGAGAGGACGGCATTTACTGTCGAGGAGGTCAGGCCGCTGATCGCGGAGGCGGTGCGCCGCCACTTGATTATCCGCCTGCACACCGACCAATTTACCCGGCTGGGAGGCACAGCGCTCGGGATAGGGGCGGGCGCCCGCGGGATCGACCACCTGGACTACCTGGCGGAGGAAGACATTCTTCGCTTGGCCGCGTCAGACTCGGTCGCGGTGCTCCTGCCGGCGGCAACCTACAGCATGAATCAGACCGTCCGCCCTCCCGCCAGGCGCCTGATTGACGCCGGCGCGGCCATCGCCGTGGCGACGGATTTCAATCCGGGCACGGCGCCCGTTTCCAGTATGCCGCTCACCATGTCCCTGGCGGTGCATCTCTTCGGGCTGACACCCGAAGAGGCGCTGTCTGCTGTCACCATCAATGCCGCCTATGTGCTGGGCCTCGACCAGGAGATCGGGTCCCTGGAAGCGGGCAAGCAAGCGGACCTCCTCATTTTAGACAGTGACCGGTTGGACATGATTCCCTACCGGGCGGGCCACAATCCGGTCGCCCATGTGATGATCGGCGGGCAGTGGATACCAGCATCCTGCGGCCAGTAAGACCCCTGGTGCGCATCCAACGCTGCATATTCAGCGCTGCGGTGCATTCTTTACCGACCACACAGCTTATCTACAGCAAAATTTCGGCACACAAGACCGGGTAAGGAATGTTCACGGGAAGAGGTTTTATGCTAGTCTCACCTTAGCAATTCGGGACCAAGTTGCCAACGGGAGAGACACACATGCTGAGAGCTTTGTTTGACAGGAAAACGCCCCACGGCGAAGAGCACCGGGCAGGGCGGGCGGGCTGGCTGCGGGCAGCCGTCCTTGGCGCGGACGACGGCCTGGTTTCCGTATCCAGCATCATGGTGGGGGTTACGGCGAGCGGAGCCGGAGTGGGCGCGGTGATCACCGCGGGGCTGGCGGGACTGGTAGCGGGGGCCATGTCGATGGCCGCGGGCGAATATGTCTCCGTTAGCTCACAGGTGGATGTGGAACGGGCGGACCGTGTCCGTGAGCAGGAAGAGCAGATCGAAGATCCCGAAGGAGAGCTGCGTGAACTCACCGGCATCTACCAGTCCCGGGGGCTGTCTCCCGAGTTGGCCGAACAAGTGGCTGTGGCGCTTCATGCAGCCGGCCCGCTCGCCGCCCACCTCCGGGATGAGGTGGGTCAGAGCCCCGATACCGAGGCGCACCCGCTGCAAGCCGCCCTGGCGTCTGCCAGCAGTTTCTTCGTGGGGGGTCTGATCCCTTTCTTGGGAATGCTTGCCGGGGCAGGCACTGCGCGTTTAGTTGCCATTGTTGTGGTGACACTGGCCGGTCTCGCGGGATCCGGTGTTCTGAGCGCCAGGATTGCGGGGACCGCTGCTCTCCGCCCGGCTGTGCGGGTTCTCCTGGGCGGAGCTGCCGCCATGCTCATCACAGCAGCTGTCGGCCAATTGGTGCACGCTGCGGCCTTTTAACCAGCCGGCCTTGAGCCTGCGGATGGTTTCTTCTCCAGAGACTCCCATTCCGGGCACTTGCAGACATTGTTCCATGTCATGCCGCCGTTTGATGTCATGAACAGATGTGACACGGGGCCTTGCTGACCGACGGCAGGAGAGTCGCCAATGAGCCATGCCAACCGTGGCGAAGAGACACCGCCATAGAAATACTCCCGACTGATTGGGGCTGGACAGCAGCCACCGCCCGTCATGCGCATTGGTAAAGACGAGATGTTCGGATGTGCCTTCGCTAAATCGGCGGCTGTTTTGCACAACAGCCGCCCAGGTTTTTCCGCCGTTGGCAGTGTGATAAATCCATTTGAGCGATCGCTTTGATTACTGGTAGCAATCAATTCAAACTGACTCCCATGGTACCCAGAAACCCAGGCCATGGAGCGTTGGGCAACAATTCCCACCGAGCTGAACGAGGTGAGGCCCGTGGCCGGCGGCAATGGGGGAGGGCCGGCCACGGGTGCTGTGAAGGGGTTGAAACCGCGGACGGCGCGCTGCTGTCTGAGCCACATGCGCTGAACACGGTTGTGAAAATTGCTGCCAGCACGACGAATCTTACTGAATAGCATTCCTGAAAACGCCAGCGGGTTGCGTAGACTGGTGTACTGCCCGCCTCTATGCAAAGCGGCGCGATAGATCAATCGGCCCCAACAGCGCGGGGCCGATTGCCAAGGAGTTGTCAAGGGACGGTGACGGGCTCCAGGGTGATGGGACCGTTCAGATAGTTCAGGGCGGTCTGGGGTGTGCCGCTGGGTGTGAGCACATCCATCACGCTGGTCGAGTAGCCAGAGGGGTTGCTTTGCACAAACCCGAAGTTATAGGGGCCGGCTTGCTGCTCGAGAGGGGCTACCTGGCCTGGCGCGTAGCCGTCCTGCAGCAGGGTTGTCACGTACAGACCCCAGCCTTTGCTAATGGTGCCGGTAAGAGACTGGGGGATGCTGATGCTGACAGTGTGCGTGAGCTGGTCCGTGGACACCCCCAAATTCTGGGAGAGCACGGCGCCTGGGGCGTTAACGAGCTCTTCGGTGCCAAATCCAGACACCGTCAGAGCATAGGTCCAGGGTTTGGCGAATCCTACGTTGGCATACGGCAAGGACGCCGTGCTCCCGCCGGACACCGACGGATTGAGCAGGTAGATTTCAATCAGTTTTGTACTGAATCCGGCTGACCCGCCGTAAATGTTATTGAGCACGTCATAGGTGATATTAATGACATTGGACGTGCCCGCATTCCGCAAGGATACGGACGTCATGTCGAGCATGCCGGGGATGAACCAACTCCCGGTCGGGTATGCATAGAACCCCGGTCCCAGGTCATCGAACGGCAAGTTGCGCCATGCCGCTAAAGGCGGCGGGGAATACGACACCGCTTCGCTTAAGGCGCGGGTCTGGGACCCGTCCGTCTCCGCGATCTCCACCGTTTGCAAGGACGTTGGGATGGTCACAGACAGGGAGTACCGGCCTTCGGCGTTGGCCGTTGTGGAGGTGCTGGCCAGACCTTGAGAACTGACCACTGCCGCGGAAATTTTCGCCTGAGGAGCGGCCGTTCCGGTGATAGTCTGCGCTGTCGAGTCGACAACCCAATTGCCGCTGTCGACACTGTAAGGTCCCGTCGCTGGCAAAGGGGCCGTGTGTCCCGATGAGAATGAGGCGGTTAACGGCAGGCTGGAAGGGGACGGAGACGTCAGGTTGAACTGATTCAGCAAGCCTTGGGGTTGGTCAACGAGCCGGTGTTTGCTGATATCCACCGCTAGCCTGACATACTGCGCCATGGCCCAGTTCAGCGGGGCTGCAGAGCCGGTGGCTGCACCGGGCTCGAGTCCAATGCTCGCAGTGGCCGGATTGGTTCCCCAAGGAGACGCGGGAATTGTCGTGGCGAAGGGCCAAACCTGTTCGGGAATCATTCCCAAACCGTAGGCCATCTTCTGCATGGTTTGCAGGTAAAACAGAGGGGTATTGGCCGTTGGAACATGCTGTAGCTGCGCCGCTAAGTCATACTCTCCGCGCTCGCCGTCGAGGACGGGCCATAGTCCTCCGTATCCTGAACCGTTGTACGGATTTCCGTTTGCATAGTTGCCGTAACGGTCATGGTTATACCGGTGAAATCCGGGCCCGTTCGGTGTTTGCACCCGAATCGTGCGGTCTATGACCTTGATGGAATTCTGAATGACGGGGTCGGAAGGGGAGAGGAGGCCCAAGCGCACCAATGACAGGAAACCGGCATCGACAATGGTGTTTTGGGGATAGGCGCTGCCGCCGTTGGCAATGGTGATCATGTGGGAAGGGCTCACTTTGGCCGCCGTGCTGATTCGAATGAAGTATGGGCGGGAAGAAAGGGGACCGTTCGCCGCCACGGTCCACGCCTGGATGTGATCCAGCCAGTGCCGGGCTACGGCCTGATAGACGGCGGCCTGCGCCGGGTGCCCGTCCTGCTGCGCGATCTTTGCCCCCAGAGCTAAAGCGGCGATGTCCACGGCCATGGTGTTGGGCGAGAACCCAGACGCCTCTTCCCAACGTTCGAGATCGGTCCACGGGCCGTGTGCGAGAATATAGCGCAGGGCCGGTTCAATATGTACTTTGTAGGTTGTTGGTCCATCTTCCTTCAACTGATACGCCAAAATCACCGGAAATCCATCTTGGTCCAGTTCCTGGCCTGTCCAAAAAGGGGTGCCGTTGGCATAAGAGTTTTGTGGGAAGTTGCCATTGGGGTACTGGTCTGTGGTAAAGAACCAGTGCAGAATCTGCGAAGCGGTGCGCTTGTCGCCAGCAGCGAGCAGCGCGGACGCCATTTGGTAGGCATCTCTCACCCAGGTCATATGGTATCCTGTGACGGATGCACTGGTAGCCGGTTCATCTTCTCCCCACGGCGTCGTCAAAGACGCAGCCATAGCCCCGATATCGGTCTTGTCCTCCGCTGCCTTTATGGTCATCAGGGCCAGCCAATACTGACGGCGCAACTGGGGGCTCAGGCCATGCGGCCTGTACAGGGGAGCCAAATATTGGTGCCACTGCGCGATAAATTGGCCAAGAAGAGCCGTGGTGGGCACACTGCTAGCCGAAAGAGTCCCGGACGCCGCGGCATTGGCAGGCCCTAAAGTGGCTGTCGCTGCCGTAGTGGCCTGAGATGGGGAGCTGCCATATCCGACAGCGACGGCGCCCGTGAATGTCGATGCTGAGCCGACCAGTGGGATTTCCCCTATCTGGCCGATATTTCCCTGGGCCTGCGTATACGGCGTTAAATGTCCCGACGCCAGCAACTGGGTGAGGCCATCGGTGCTGCCCATGTAGCCGGTGCTGGTCTGGGTGAAGCTGGGGCTGCTGTCAATGGCAGATGACACGGAGCCGTTCTCGGCAATGAGCACCGGGTGACATTGGGCAGCGGCTGCATAGCCGCTGTTTCCTGTCCCCAAATTATTGAGGTGGGGATTGGAAAAAAGGTAAAGCTGATAATCGCTGGCGACCCCTGTCAAGATATGCAGGTGAAACTCCATCACGAGGGCACTCGTATGGGGATTGGTAAAGAATGTTTCCTGCAGCACATAGGCTTTGCTTGCGGGAGTGTTGACGACCCGCACGGCCAACGCCTTGTCATTGACCAGGGAATAGCGGTGCGACATTTCCGATACCGGCGTGGCATGACCATTGTGGACCACGATAAACTCAATGTCCCGGCTGTCCGCCACGTTAATGTTGGGATAGTAGGTTTCGCCAATGGATCCATGCAGGACGTCCGCCCAGACTTTAGACTGAGTGTCCCGGGCCGTAATCACCGCATCATTGCGCCCGACCGTCCAATACGGGGTGGGCGGAGACGAGGGGACGGGAGCGGGCGTCCCGGCGCTGGCCAAGAGCAGCGGCGCTGGCAAAATAAAGGTGGCTCCAAGGGCCAATAAGGTGGAGTGAGAAAAAATCCGCATATCTAGCCTCCTGAAAAGAAAATTTTACCGGGTGCCGATTTATATATCTGAATAATCGGGAAATTATGCAGACGCTGCACGCGGGCGGCCGAAGGGCGAAATCCAACAAAAATCGCCCCAGCAAACAAGGCAAGAGACCTGGTTAGTCCGGGAACTGCTCGCGCCGGATTCCAGAGAAACCATATAATGGATCCACTTACATAATATAGCAAGCAAACAAAGTCTGTGCAAGCATAGTCCATATCGCTTCGGCCTGCAGATGGGGCAAAACGACAGAGCAACTGCGTGCGGGACCGCCAGAAATGGGCGGGAATATCAGACTTACGCACTGGCTGGGCGATGCGCTTTACCCGCACTGCAGTCTCTGTCAACATGCCAGCTAGACCGTGCGGTCCGTTGCCCTCTCGTTCTTCGGATGGGGATAAAACAAAGATTTTCTTTCCGGATGGGATCAGGAGTGGGTGAAAGTGCCGTCATCCACATGGTCACAAGAAGGGTGGGGATTCCTAACTGAAGGAAGGTGCGCGAATCGCGTGCTGAACGCCCTCGGCATGAGGTTGCCGGAGGGATGACCCTCCGGCTGAACAAGGAGTCCAGTAAAGGCAACTTCAGTTAAAGCCCACTACTGGATGCGGGATGTATGGTGCCTCCAATCGCTCAATTTCCTCCGACGTCAGACGGATGGACAATGAGTGTACGGCATCATCGAGGTGCTGTATTTTCGTCGCTCCAACGATGGGAGCGGTGACGGGAGCTTTTTGCAAAACCCAGGCGAGAGCGATTTGGGCTCGCGGCACGTGGCGTTCCGCCGCTATTGCGGCGACGCGTTCCACAACGGCCCTGTCAGCCTCGAGCGTGCGGTCGTAAAGTGTATGGGCAAATGCATCGGTTTGGGACCGCGGCGTGCTGTCATTCCAGTCGCGCGTCAGGCGTCCCCGCGCCAAAGGACTCCAGGGGATGACCCCGATACGCTCAGACTGGCACAGCGGGAGCATTTCGCGCTCTTCCTCGCGGTACAGCAGGTTGACATAGTTTTGCATCGACACAAATCGTGTCCAGCCGTGCTGTTCAGAGACTTTCAGCGCCTTTAAAAACTGCCAGGCATACATGGAGGAGGCGCCAATATAGCGGGCCTTGCCGGATTTCACCACCTCGTGCAGGGCCTCCAGGGTCTCTTCAATCGGCGTCACATAGTCCCACCGGTGAATCTGATAGAGATCCACATAATCAGTTCCTAATCTCCTGAGGCTATTGTCGATCTCGCTGAGAATCGCTTTGCGCGACAGGCCGCCTCCATTGGGGCCGGGTCGCATACGTCCCTGCACTTTGGTGGCGATGACGACCTCATCGCGCCGGGCAAAGTCTTTTAAGGCCCTCCCGGTAATTTCCTCGCTGGTGCCGCCGGAATACACATTGGCCGTGTCGAAAAAATTGATTCCTTCTTCCAGGGCCTTCTGAATGAATGGCCGCGCCTCTTCTTCATTGAGAACCCAACTGTGGTGTCCGCGTTCTGGGACCCCATAACTCATGCAGCCCAGACAGATTCTCGAGACTTCCAGTCCGGTATTGCCTAGCGTGACATAATCCATAAGACCATCCTTCCTTAATGAACGGGGAGTTTGTGGGACTGCCTGACGGAGTCCAGTAGTGCTGATCATGGTAGACCCGGAAAGCCCCAGCCCTCCCTTTTTACACCGGTTCCATCTTTCGACGCTTACAGAGCATCATCACTCACCACCGGGATCGCTGCCCGACAAATGTACACGCCCGGGGCCATCTCTAAACTTCGTCCCACAATGACGCCCGGGCGCCCGTTCGGATTTAATCCATTCGCGCCTCAGTAACTCTGGTCAGTCTAGATATCCGCAATGCCCTGAAAGTTCTAGACTGCGTTTGTCAGCGTCTCGAAGTCCTCTTGGCTTAGTTTGACCTCTGCCGCGGCCACGTTTTCCTCCAAGTGGCGCACATTTGAAGTCCCGGGAATAGGAAGCACCACCGGGGACCGCTTCAAGAGCCAGGCAAGCGCCAATTGAGAGGGCGTCGCGCCTAACCGTTTGGCCACATCAGCCAAAGGCCCGCCAGGCTTCGCCAATTCTCCCGTGGCCAGAGGAAACCAAGGAATAAACGCTAAGTTGTGTTCCTCACAGTACTTCAGCACTGGTTCCGCGTCACGCTTGGCCAGATTATATAAGTTCTGGACGGAGACAATCGTGGCGTATTGGCTGGCCTCATTCAGTTGGTCCACTGTGACCTCACTCAGCCCAATGTGTCGGATCTTTCCTTCCCGTTGCAAGAGCGCCAGTTCACCCACCTGATCAGCGAGCGGCACCTTGGGGTCAATCCGGTGCAACTGTAAAAGATCAATGCGCTCTAGCCCAAGATGACGCAAATTCAATTCCACTTGCTGGCGTAAATACTCGGGCCGTCCCACCGGCCGCCAGTCATTCGGCCCCGAACGGGTCAGTCCCACCTTCGTGGCAATCACGAGGTCGGTCGGATAGGGATGAAGCGCCTTCTTGATCAGAAGATCCGCGACAAAGGGGCCATAGGCGTCTGCCGTATCAATTAAGTTTACGCCCAGTTCGACCGCCCGCCGAAGCACCTGAACGGCGCCCTCAGGGTCGCGTGACTCGCCCCAAACACCAGGCCCCGGCAACTGCATGGCACCGTAGCCCAACCGGTGAACCGGGAGGTCGCCGCCAATCGCAAACGTCCCCGCAGCCGATGCTGAGATGTTTTCTACCGCCATATATTTCGTCCCTCCCCAATATGTTGCGAAGCACGGCCGTAGTGCCTGGGAATGGCCCGCCCTTCTCATTACTAACGCCGAAAAGACTGGCACTGCCAGGAGCCACGACTCGCGGCCCTTCGTTTGGTTTCCCCACCTCAGGTTATTGTACCCGCAAATACGCGGGTTTGTATAATTCATGGCGATAGCGAATTAACGGTGAGCGAGTGCTTTCTGGGGCCTGTGTAGTTCTCCATGCCGCCTGCGCCCAAAGCCGGCGCCTGGTCGGTAGATTTTACTCTGCGATAACGGCATTCTCTTGCTGTCAAGCTGCCGTCCCCGATCAGGCGGCAGCCAGGGATATCTGCCCTGCGGGCGGGTGTTGAGGAGATTGGTGCAGATGCTAGGTCTACCCGGCATTGGCGATAGTGCTGGGCAGACGTAGGGCGGGCAGTGGTCTATGCCGCGGAATAGTAGGGCACCGTGATGTTCTATGGGACAAAGTCGATGTCTGACGGGATTTTCATCGCGGGAGGAAATATTGAGCAGTTCATTTCGAGTAGTATAATCAAAAAAAGGGGGTTTATTATGCGTTGGGGGACGGTTGTGCTCTCTGATGGCACAAGAACGGCGGCTTTTCTTCGAGACGGTGAGGCCGTGAGTGTGGCGGCCATAAACAGCCAATGCGGGAAGCGATATCCCTTGGACCTTGAATCGGTGATTGCCGAGGATCTAGACCGGGAGGTGGCCGCCGCTGGGAAGAATGTCCCGGGCGAGCTGGCGGGGCAGGTCACAGTCGCCGCACCGCTGTCCCGCCCTGAGCGGATTGTGGGGATTGGCCTCAACTACCAGGCGCACGCGCGGGATTTGGGAGAACATGTGCCCCAGGAGCCAGCGACCTTCTTAAAACCACTCAATACCTTGATTGGCCCGGGACAGCCCATTGAGATTCCGGTGATGTCCGAGCGTACGACGGCGGAAGCCGAGATTGCGTTGGTTTTTGGACGGGGTTGCCGAGATGTGCCTAGCGCCTCTTGGCGTCAAGTGATCTTCGGCGTCGTGCCAGTGCTTGACATGACTACTGAAGATATTTTGCGTAAGAATCCCCGTTTCCTAACTCGGGCCAAGGGATACGACAGCTTTTTCTCCTTCGGCCCCTGGATAGTTACCCTAGATGAATTGTCCGATCTCTCCTCGATTGTGGTAGAAACTTTGGTGAACGGGGAAGTACAGGCGCGCAGTCCAGTTTCGGGAATGACGTATGGTCCGGGCGATCTGGTCGCTTTCATTACCGCGGGGGTTACTGTCGGGGCTACAGCGGTGTTGAGCACAGGGACTCCGGGAGCGGCGGTCATTCATCCAGGGGATGTTGCTGAGGCCCGCGTGTCTTCAGTCGGGATGCTTTCCAACCCCGTGGCGGAGCGGCGGTAACACCGCAGAAATGAATAGGGATAGTAGCAGGAAGGTGGGTATTTAAGAAATTCAGGGTGGTAATATCCTGACAAGCAAGCGCTATATAGTACTGATCCGAGTCGTTAACGGCCCAGCCATGGCCACCGCGTCCCTCCCTCCTCAACTCATGTTGCCGTCGCCTTCCCAGACGCATGATGGCAGAGCTTGTTGTGGCTCAAGAAAATATTCAATTCACCGAATAAAAGTCACCGCCAAGACCCCAGCACCACGCACATCAACAAGCCAAAGGAGCGATCGACATGGAAAAACGACGATTTGGCCGGACTCAGCACCAGAGTTCTGTGGTGATTTTCGGAGCGGCCAGTCTCTACGCCGTTACACAGGAAGAGGCGGATGCCGCGATCCAATTAGCTCTCGATGCGGGAATCAATCATTTTGACACGTCGGCCAGCTATGGGGTTTCGGAAGAGCGGATGAGGCCGTGGATGCCAACCATGCGGTCAAAGATCTTTTTAGCGACGAAAACCGACGGGTTGACACGGGACGAGGCGTGGCGGGAAATTGAGCAGTCCCTGCGGCGCATGGAGGTGGAGTATCTTGATCTGGAGCAGCTGCACGAAGTGAATTCTCTAGAGAAGCTGGATCAGCTCACTGGTCCGCAAGGTGGGCTGCAAGCTTTGATCGAGGCTAAAGAGCAAGGCTTGGTCAGATTTATCGGCATCACTGGCCATGGGCACCAGGCACCGGGGGTGCACTTGGAGGCGCTGCGCCGGTTTCCCTTTGACAGCGTGCTGACACCTTACAATTTTGTCCTCTACGCCAACTCAACCTATCGTCATGACTTTGATGCTCTCGTGAAGGAGGTCCAGCGCCTGGACGTGGGGTTCTGCACAATCAAAACCGTGGCCAAAGGACCGTGGCAATCACCGGAAGCGCAGCATTATGCCACCTGGTATGAGCCGTTTGACGACGCGGCCCACATCCAGCAGTGCGTCAATTTCGTGCTGTCCTGTCCCGCGATTGCGGGCTTGCCCAGTGCTGGGGATGTGCATTTGCTGCCCGCCATTGTCCGTGCGGCGGAGCGCTACCAGCCACTGACCACGGCCGAGCAGGACGCGCTGTTGGGCACAGCCAGCCTGTATGCGTCGCCGTTTGGGGAATTTCCAGCTCATGCCTGAAAATAGCGGGCCGGCAGACCAGAGACGGAAGGAGCGCTCGCATGGAACAAGCGTGGGAGAAATATGAACAGGTTTTAGCAGGATTGCGCCCGCTTGATCGCGTGGCAGTAGCCTTTTCAGGCGGCGTGGACAGCACATTGCTGCTGAAAGCCGCGGTGATGGCCTTGGGGGCCGACCGGGTGCTGGCGGTGACGGCGGATTCTGAGACCTATCCGGCCCGGGAGCGGGTGGCGGCCGAAGCAGTGGCGCTGGAAATCGGCGCATCTCAAATTCTCATTCAAACGGAGGAACTGGCTATTCCTGGCTACGCTGAGAACCCGGTGAACCGCTGCTACTTCTGCAAGCAGGAACTGTTTACGCAACTGTTGGCCGTGGCCCGGGAGCGGGGCATCAGCCATGTGGCCTTTGGCGCGATTGCGGAGGATGCAGGCGAATTCCGGCCGGGTCTGATGGCCGCTCGCGAGCAGCACATCCTGGCCCCTTTGCAAACTGCGCAGCTTTTGAAGCGGGAAGTGCGCTACCTGGCCCACGGGTTAGGTCTGTCCAACTGGGACAAGCCATCTCTCGCCTGCCTGTCATCGCGTATTCCTTATGGGCACCGCATTACCCCAGAAATCCTGACGCAAGTCGACCAGGCGGAATTTTTCCTTCTGCAGCTGGGATTTCGCCAAGTGCGGGTGCGCCACCATGACGATGTGGCGCGCATTGAAGTGCTTCCGGAGGACCGCGCGGCGGTGCTGGACCTGACAGCTCTGATAACGGAGAAGTTCACCCGGCTGGGCTATCACCATGTGGCTCTGGATTTGAATGGCTACCGCGCTGGCAGTCTCAATGCTGGCCTGCCGGTGACCGCAGGGGTCTGGCAAAGCCCTTTGTCAGACGAGCCCGGCGACAGTTGAACTGGCGCCGGGATGCAGGGCGCCTAGGCGCCCGGAAAGCGGGGAGAATGTTACGAATTACCGGGATATGCTGGAGGCCGTGCAGGACGGCACAATGAGTGTAGCGGACGGCTTGCAGGCTTTGCGTCGCCTGAATGCCGATGATCTGGGATTTGCGCAAATCGATCACCACCGGGCCTGGAGGCAAGCGATGCCGGAAGTGGTCTATTGTGAGGGCAAGACGGTGGAGCAAGCCGCCGCAATCTTGTTGCGGCAGGCCGCGGTCAGCACAGGACCGCTGTTGGGAACGCGGGCCAATCCCGCCTTATATGAGCGCATTGGCCATCAGGGCTACGATTTTGAGTATGTCGAGGAAGCCCGGCTGGTGGTGTTGCGGCGTGGCGTGCCTGCACCCGTGGGAAAGGTGCTCGCCGTTTCGGCTGGCACAGCGGATGGACCGGTATTGCGGGAAGCTGAGGTGACTGCGGAGCTGATGGGCGCCAAGGTTGAGCGGCTGGTGGATGTAGGGGTGGCAGGTCTGCACCGCCTGCTTGGGCACCTTGATGCCCTCTATGCGGCCCGCGTGGTGATCGTGGCGGCCGGAATGGATGGGGCGCTGCCTAGTGTCGTCGCCGGGTTGGTCGATGCGCCCGTGATCGCGCTGCCGACTAGTGTGGGATATGGCGCCAGTTTGCACGGCATCGCAGCTCTGTTTACGATGCTCAATAGCTGCGCAGCGGGCATT
>DAHWJO010000100.1:0-12635 GCA_027344105.1 Sulfobacillus sp. | reverse complement strand
ACATAGAGAGTCCGGTGGGGACTGGTCTTGACCACCCACTGCGCTAATAGTGCCGAATCTTCGGGGTGGCCTGTGAGGTAGTCCGTATCCATAATGAATCCAATTTTCATATGTGGCATCCCTCATTCCGCTGGTTTTTTGCCCTATTCTCTTCAGGGTAATTATACCACCGGGTCATAGAAGGGTCGCCCTGAGGGCAGGCCTGCAGAGGAATCAACTCGCTTTGACTTTCACTCACGGGTCGCCAAAGGTGAGAATGCTTCCCGCAAGCCCCCGTCCCTGCACGCCCATCCCGCATAGCCTCCCCGACAGAACCCCGTTGGCGCTGCAATTTAGTGGTGCCAACGGTCCTCCGGGGAAGGTTGTGGAATACGGCAGAGACCCCCGCTTCTGCAAGCAACTCCCCTTGCTGTCCTGAGCATCAGAAGATCGATGGGCATGCCGGCTATTCCTTGTGACCTTTCACCCTAGCGGCAAAGAGAATCTCAGCATTCCCTTCCTGCAACAAAAGAGCCCTGCATCAGCCGCAGGGCCCTTTTGACCGAAATCCTTATTTCCCGTTGTCGTACAGAGGATTGCGGGTCCGGCGCCAGTTGACTGACGTGCGGATGATGTCCCAGTTGACCCGGGACTGATATTTTTCGATGACGCTGAACATCGATTCAATCAGGGTGTCGGAGAGCAAGTGAGGCACGAGTCCCAAATCGATGAGCTTGGTGTTGTGAGCCTTGTAATAATGGGTCAGAGCCTCGGTCCGGGGATCTTCCGCCATTTCCACGCGGGCTTGTCCCGGATAGGTCTTGGCCACCAGCTCTGCCAGCTCCTTGATGGAAAACTCCTCGGTAAACTGGTTGAATACCCGGAACTCGCCGGCTTCGGGCGGATTCTCGGAAGCAATTTCAATACAGCGCACCGTGTCCCGGATGTCCAGAAGACCCCGGCGCTGCTCGCCTAAGCCGTATACCGTCAGGGGGTGTCCCAGCACGGCTTCAATGCAGAAGCGGTTGAGGACGGTCCCAAAGATGCCGTCGTAGTCAAAGCGGGTGGACAAGTCCGGGTGCAGCACCGACTCGTCCGTTTCCACTCCGTACACAATGCCCTGGTTCAAATCCGTGGCCCGCAACCCAAAGTTCTTGCAGGCAAACAGGATATTATGGCTGTCGTGCACTTTGGACAGATGGTAGAAAGAGCCCGGCTGCTTGGGATAAGGCAGAATATCCTTGCGGCCATTGTGCTCCACTTCCAAAAAGCCCTCTTCAATGTCAATATTGGGCGTGCCGTACTCGCCCATGCTGCCGAGCTTCACCAAGTGGATATTGGGATTCAGGTCGGCCATGGCATACAGCACGTTCAAGGTGCCGACCACGTTGTTCTTCTGGGTATAGACTGCGTGCTCCTGGTCAATCATCGAATAAGGGGCAGACCGCTGTTCGGCATAATGCACAATGGTGTCCGGTTTGAATTCGCCGATCATCCGGTGCACAAAACTTGCGTCGGTCATGTCTCCCACATACAGATCGATGTGGAGACCGGTGACGTCTTTCCATGTCTTGATGCGCTGCTGCAAAGTGGCGATGGGCACCAGACTGTCGGCGCCCAGTTCAAAATCATACTGCCGCCGCACGAAATTGTCGGCCACTGCAACGTCGTGGCCCTTTTTAGAGAGATACATAGCCGTCGGCCATCCGAGATAGCCGTCTCCACCTAATACAAGTATTCTCACGAAGCATCCTCCCAAGTCGATATACGAAACACACGAATTTCTGCCTTGAACATTATAATATGACAGGCTATTAAAGCCAAATGAAGATTTCCTGAAGTTTAGGACGCAGTGAGAGACAAGTCATACACGCGCCCCTTCTCCGGCAGCCAGCGGGCAGTCCCCGGCGGGGGCAGCATGCGGTCCGGCTCCCTCGAGTGCAGCGGGAAGAGGATGTCCGGCCTGATGGTCTCAAGCAGCTGGCGGATGCCGTCGGGCGATGCATGGCCTCCCGTGCCAATCGGCCAAAATCCGGTGTGCAAGGCCGCGAGCCAGTCCTGCAAGAGAGTCCAGTGGGGGTCAAATGCTCCCAGAGGCTCCCCGTTGGCGTGGATGAAGGCGGCGCCCGGGCCTAGCGGCAGGTCCAGCATCATGGGCCAGTCTGGCGGGCTCAGCTGCATAATGTAGCGTTCCGGATGTTTGTTCACGCCCTCCAGGCGCTCCGCGTCCCACTCCTTGGCCTTAAGCCCCATTGCCTGAAAAAATCTGGCCAGGGGACGGGGCCACAAGAACTCGCGGTGCAGGTCCTCTGCCACTTGCATAAACGCCGCCACCCGCTCAATATTGCGCGGGTATACCGTAGCCAGCACCAGTCCCGGCGTCATCCCCACAATTCTGGCGAAATCCTGGTCGACTTGCTCTTCGGTGCGCACCGCTTCTTGAAATCCGAAGGACAGCGTCGTCCCTTCCATGATCAGAGCTCTCGCCCCCTGGACTTTTTGGGCAAATTGCCAGGTTTTCTCGGGATGGCGGCCATGCAGCCTGAGATCGCCGCTAAAGGCCACCACCCCGTCTTCAGTTTCCACCCCGTAACCCGAGGCGCCGACAATATCGTGGTCCACATCGTAGCGCACCACCCGGAACGGCCCGAAAGACACCGGACTCTCAGCCGCCATGACCTGCAGCTCGGGCCACGGCCCTTGAAGCTCCTGGCTGCTCTTCAGGGCATTCATGATGCGCGAGGTGTCGCCAGAAGCCCAGATAGGGATGCGCGGGTCAATATCGCCGGCTAAGCCGATGTGGTCAATATGGGCATGTGTGATGAACACGGCCGTGCGGCCATCCGTGCCGGAGGGCAGGTCCCCCGCCGAGCCCATGAGCTCCGGGCGGTAGAGATACGGAATGCCGGGCGCCATCTGGGTTTTCAGACGGTCAGACAGCTCGTGGCCCGGCCTCGGGCCTACCGCTCCCCGGAAGAGCCCCGTGCCGGGGCTGAAATCCAGTCCGAAATCCAAGAGCACCCGCCAGCCGCCTTGTTCAATCAAAATTTTGCTGGAGCCAATCACACCAACCCCACCGTAAAACCGGACAGTGGCCACGCTTTACTCCTCCCTGCTGTGTCTGTCCAGCCAATCTTGGGCGCTGGGCAGAATCTCTTCCATGGTGGCCGCCTGATAAGTCGACGGGCCAGGAAAAATCCGGCGCGGGCTGATATGCCCCGTCGTCCAGCCTTCCAGCACACCCGGCGCAATGTCATTGGTGTAATGGTCGCCAATGCTGAATACGCGCAGGGGATCGTACTCCGGGCCCATCAGCTCCCGCACTGTCGTCACCAGACCCTGCGGCTTGTTGGCGCCGGAGCGGACGACATCAAAAGACTGGGCCAGGCCTAGACGCTCCAGCAGCGGCACCGCCGCTTCATAAGGACTGTTGCTGGCCAGAACCAGGGTCGCCTGCCCTCTCGCCTGCTCCAGAAAGTTCTGGAGCCCCGCGGGCACTTCCAGAGGACAGTCTCCCCCCAGCATGTGGCGTCTGGTGGCCATAAACGCCTCCTGCCACTGCTCCGGGGTGAGTGTCTGCCCAAAAGGCTCCATCAGCCGGACTACAGCCTCCCAGTTGTCTGCCGCGGGCACCATATCCTCCCCCGCCACATGGGCCTGGACCTTCCGCAAGTATTCTTGCGCGGTGCGCTCTGGGAGCAGATCCGCCACCCGCCGGGCATAATAGAGATACGGCTCATCGCCCCGGTACAACGTGCCGTCGAAGTCGAAAATCATCAAAGGTTTTGTGGGCACACTGATCCTCCTCCGTCTGGCCATCATCGCAGGCCAGCGCCGTGTCTCACCGAGCCGCAAGCATGCAGTATAATAATATATCAACCGGAGACGGAGACTGACGCCGTGCACGCACATTCGCCAAGAATTCCTACAGCCACTGCCCAACTGAAGCGGGCCCTTGTCCTGACGGCCGCTGTTTTCCTCATTGAATTTCTGGGCGGTCTCGCGAGCCACAGCCTGTCGGTGCTGTCCAACGCAGTGCACCTGCTGAGCGACAGCGGCGCCATGGGTCTCGCCTATTATGCCGCCAAAGTTCAGGACAATCCGCCCACGACCCGCCTCAGCTACGGCTACCGGCGCAGCGGTATTCTGGCCGCCCTGGTCAACGGGCTGGTGCTGCTGATTCTGGCTTGTCTCTTGATAGGCGCCGGAATTTACCGCCTCATCCGCCCAGAGACTGTGGGGGCCGTTTCCATGATCTGGCTGGGGCTTGTCGCTCTCGCTTTCAACGCCGCCATCACGGGACTCTTGATGCGCCACGAAGAGCACGACCTCAACGTCCGCTCCATGTTCTGGCACTCTCTGGGCGATGCTGCCGGCTCCTTGGCGGTGGTGCTCTCCGGCCTGCTCATCATCTGGACCAGGTGGCCGGGATTCGACCCACTGGCCGGAATTCTCATTGGCCTCATCCTCTTCCGCGCCAGCCTTGGCATTACCCGGCGCAGTGTCGGCATCCTCATGGAAGCCACCCCGCCAGGCATCGACCCTGCCCTCATCGATGCAGCTCTGCGCGGCATCCCCGGTGTGGAAGATGTGCACCACATCCACATCTGGTCGCTGGAATCCGGATACAATGTCCTCTCCGCCCACGTCCGCACCGGCAACATGTCCCTGCGCCAGGGCCAGGAGCTTCTGTCCACCGTCCGTGCCCGCCTGACTTCCGATTTTGCCATCCAGCACGTCACTATTCAGCTGGAGACCGACACCCACCAACGCCCGGATGGTGACTGCGCCCGCCGCCCCGCCCACCCTTCCTGAGAGGCGCATGCACAATTGGAGCCGCTCTTGCATATCCTGGCGGAAAAGGAAAAGAGGGTGAGGGAGGTGTCCACACCCAACCAAGAAGATTATCTGGAAGCGATATGGCGCCTGACCCAGGAGAAAGGATATGCCCGCGTGTCCGATATCGCCGATCGCCTGCATATCTCCCAAGCCTCTGTGAGCAAGATGATCCGCAAGCTCAAAGCGGACGGCTGGCTTGATGTCGAACGCTACCGAGGACTGGCGCTCACTCCCAAAGGAATGGCGGAAGGGCGCCAGCTGCTGGCCCGCCACCAGATTCTCGAGCGGTTTCTCCTGCACCTGGCCATCCACGAAGGCAGCATTGTTGACCATGATGTGGAGGGCATCGAACATTACTTCAGCGTCGAAACCCTGGACCGGCTAACCACGCTGGTGGCCTTTATCGACCAGAATCCCCTGTGGTGGGACAAATTCCTCCAAAAAATCCCCCCTGCGTCCAAGCCGTGAGAGTCTGCTAATATAGTATCCAACGACCCTTGCAGGAGGAATACTGAATGATTTCCCGATCCCGCCGCAGAAAACCGGCTCCGGCACCGTGGGCTGCCGCCCTCGTAGTGCTGGCGCTCATTGTCACCGCCTGGATTAATCAGGCGTCAGGCACCCGCGCCGTGCCCAAGGCCGGTCTGCCCCGCGCTAAAACCCCGGAGTTCTACAGCGTGGAGCCCGTGTCCGCCCCCACACCCCCCCTGCCCTTTAAGATTGGGGAAAGCTCCGGGGTACTATGGAATCTGAACACGCACCAGCTGTTATGGCAGTTGAATCCCCACTCCCCTGGCCCGTTGGCGTCCACTACCAAGCTGATGACCATCTACCTGGCCCTCAAAGAGCTGCCCCTGACAAAAACCGTGACCGTCACCCCCAACGCGGCGGCAACGACAGGCTCCGACATTTATATGGCGCCTGGCGAACATTACCGGGTCAAGCAGCTGCTGTATGGCCTGATGCTGGCCTCGGCCAACGACGCTGCCGTGGAATTGGCCGAGACCATGGGAGGGTCCACTAGCCGGTTCGTGGCGGAAATGAACGAGCAGGCTGCGCGGCTGGGAATGCACGGCACCCATTACGCCGACCCCGACGGCCTCTCCCCGCAGTCCGTGGGCACGGCTTGGGATCTGTCGATCATCGCGGAACAGGATCTGGAGAACCCTCTGTTCCGCCGGATCGTCGATACCAAGGAAACCTCCTTGCCCCACAACCCGGTCGTGCGCAATCTGAACGGCTTGCTCTTTATGGACCCGCAGGTCATCGGCGTCAAGACAGGGTGGACGACAGCGGCCGGATTCAACCTCATCTTTGCAGCCACGAGCAAGGTGAACGGACATTCCGTCACCTTGCTCGGAGTGATTTTGCATGCGCAAGACGGCTTCCCCCCGGAAGACGCCGACGCCCTGAAAATTCTCAACTGGGGATTTCACCAGGTCAAACTACAAACGGCCCCACCACGGCATCCGGTATGATTGGTCAGCGGTCACCGGCACCCATGGCGACCGGGGCCATCCGCTCGCATCCACCCGGCAGTAGCCCACGACCTGACCCTTCCGCCAGGCGCTCCCGCTGATGTCCCAGCGGCACTGCAGCCGGGCGGACTCCCCCGCCTCGTAAGCTCCCAAAGATTTTTCGGCAGAAAACTGGTAAGTCTTCGAACCCAACAGCCCTGACACGGCCACCGTGGCCACTGGAGACCTGGCCGGCAGCAAAGTCGTCCACGGCACCCGGAATGCCGTATTCATCAGTTGCGCCGTGTCCTGGAACATCGGATTGAATGAAGGCTCTCCAAGCACCACCCCGTACACTGTCAGGGGGCTGCCGTGAAGCGTTCTGGTGGCGCCGAAAACCAGGCAGCTCCCCGCCCATGGCGTCCACCCTGTCTTGACCCCGATGGTCCCCGGATATTGCCACAGCATCTGATTGAGATTGGTCAGCTTGCCAAAAGGGCTCATCACCGTCTTGGTCCGGACGATATCCCGGAAGATGGGGAGCTTCATGGCCACCTCTGTCAGTTTCATCAGGTCATTGGCAGTGGAATAGGCCTGGTGGCTGACCCCGTCAGGATCCGTGTAATGCGTCCGGTTCATATGCAATTTATGGGCTTCCCGGTTCATCTCGGCAATGAACAGGGGGGGATTATTCCCGGTGCCTGCCCGCGACAGGGCCCAAGCCGCGTCGTCGGCCGAGGGCAGCATCAGCGCCCACAACAAGTCGTGCACGGTCACCACCTGCCCGACTTTCAGGGGCACCTCGCTATCGGACTTCAAAATGCCGTCGCGGTCGTTAAGCACCTCTGCCGTGGTAATCGCCACGTGCTTGCCAAGCGGCATCGACGGATTGGTCAGCGTCAGGTACGCGGTCATAATTTTTGTGGTAGAGGCAATCGGCCGCTCGATATTCTGGCCTTTGGCGAACAGCACCGGGCCGCCAGCGACCTGCATTTCACTGCTTCCGGCGAGGGTCGACCACTTGCGGGGGTCAGGGGCGAGGCGAAAGGAGCGCTGGGCCTGTGGCGCCAGCGCCAAAGGGTGGACCACGGCCATCCGGGGCAGAGCCAGCGCCCCAGCCACAACCGCCAGCCCCGCGCCCATTGCCCAAAACCTGAAGCGCGGCCGGTACCTTCCGGACCGCCTTTTCACTCGGAACTTTGGCATCTGAACCTAGCGCCCCGCTTGCCGGTTTTCGGGCAGAGCCTCAAGCCAGGCACTCAAATCGGCCATCTCGGCCGCGCACACCTCATGCCCCATGGGATACTGGTGAAAGCTGACGGCCACGCCCAGCTCCTCAAGCCGCTGAACCCCCGCCTCCCCTAAGGCCAGAGGCAGCACCCCGTCTGCCGTGCCGTGCCCCCAAAACACCGGCCGCGGCCCCGAGGCCAGCAGCGCGTGATCCGGAACGTAGCCGCTCATCACGCACACACCCGCCAAGAGGTCATCCAGCCGGCCGGAGAATCCTGCGGACACCGCCATCACCGATCCTTGCGAAAATCCGCCTAGGACAATCCGGGACACATCCGCTCCGGGAACATGCTCAGGCACTGCGCGCACCCATGACTCGACCGCCTGCAGGCTCGCCGCAAAGTCGGCCGGTTCGGGATCCCGGATGTTTTCCAGGGAATACCACTGGTAGCCAGGCCCGTAGGGATACGGGGCTCGCAGACTGGCCAGGCCCCATCTTGGCGGCAGGGCAGGCGCCAGCCCCATCAAGTCATTTTCATCGGATCCGAGACCGTGAAGCAAGATCAAGAGCGGATAGTGCGGCATATCCGGCAAAGCGTACTGCGCGATCAACTCCAAAATTCCCTCTCCTTTACGTTCCCCAGTTTTTTCCCATGCTGCGGCGTCCTCAGTGGCCCACAATGATATCGATCAAACTCTTGGTGGTCGCTCCCGGCGGGAAAATGACAAACAGCAGCAAAAACACCGCCAGTCCGGTAATCGCCGCAATAAACCAAAAAGTAGCGGTCCACGGCGCAATTTTCCGGTGCTGCCGGAATCTTCCCTTCAGCGCATAGCGCAGCGTGATGACTCCCATCACGGCCGCCGCAGTGGCCAGCAGGATGTGAATCAAAAGAAACGTCTGGTAACTAACATTATATTTGGCGGGCCCTCCAAAATACGTATCCCCGACCAAAAACGTGCTCAGAAGGTAACTGACAAAAAATACCGCCCCCAAAGTCGAGCCAGCCAGCATAAACTTGCGGTGCACGGCGACCTGCTTATGACGGATAAAATACCAGCCGAATGCCACTACAGTGGCACTGGCAATCATGACGACTTCATTGAATAAGCCCCACAGGCCCGCAATCCCCATCCAATGCCCTCCTGTCATATTCCGGCGCATGGCGTCCAGTTCGTTGGCGCCACCGCTTTTCCCTATTATGACACGGAGGCTGTCCTGGGCGAAAGACTAAACTCTCCATGCCCCCACCAAGTTCCCCAGCTGCTCCCGGTACGCCCACTGGTTGCGCACACTGCGCGCTGGAAAGGGGAGGACCTCCATATGTTCCAGTGAAATATCTGCCAGCTCGATGGCTTGGGCCACGGGCCGCTCGAGGCTCTTCATCACCGCCACAAGGTTGTTAGGCCGGTAGATCGCCAGGCGCTCCGCCAAAGACGGGACCCAGAGCATAGCCGCCGCCCGGCGGGCCGGCTGCGGCAAATGCCCGATGCTGTGCTGCGCAAGATTGTCCAGGAAGAAACCGTGGTCCCGGAACCACGCCAAAAATTCTTTGGGAGTGCCTGCCTGCACTCCGAATACATCCTGGAAAGCCAGATAGGTATAGCGAAATAGCGGAGAGTTGCCCAGGTAGAAAAACCGTTCGGCCGTGGAAGGCGACTCGGCTACGAGCAAAGTTCTGATCTTTCGGGGACGGTACACTCCTTGCAGGGCCGCCACCATCTCTTCGTCCATTCTCCTCACACTCCCGGGCATTCGCGCGGCCCTGGTATTGGGCATCATTCCCCGTCACACTGTAAAACGGCCCCTCGCAGGAATCCGGTCTCTTGCGTCCTGCTGAGTATAGCAAGATCTGCCTACCCAGTACGGATGCAGCGGCCATTTTTCACCGGGAAAGATTCACATTAAAAGACGGGTCACCGCCTTGTGCCCAGCGGTAACCCGTCTTCTGCCTTCTTTGACTTCTTCAGCGGAGGCATTGCGCACCGTTGCCCAGGCCATGCCCCTAGCCATTCTTTTGAAACAGCGACGGCGCCACCGCCTCCAGTCCCACGTCACGGGCTTCCAGCAGCATTTCAGCTGCGCCGATAAACAGATACCCCCCGGTTTTGAGAGAACGGACCAGATTCTCCAGAACCTGCTGCTTGGCCTCCTGGGAAAAGTAAATCAGCACATGGCGGCAGAGGATCAGGTCAAAGCGCCCGAGGTCAGCCGGATTCGCCAACAGGTCGTGGTGCGTAAAGCGGATGTCCTGGCGGGCCCGGGCATCTAAAGACCAGCTGCCGTCCTCTTGCACCTGCACGTAGGCCCGGTACGGCTCCAGCGCAGTGGTCCAGGTTTCTTTAGGAAAGTGCAGCGTCTGGGCTTGTTCCAGCACCGGGAGGTCCGTGTCCGTGGCCCAAATTTCTGCCCGCCGGCCCGCCTTCCTGGCCATGAGCCATACAGTGGCGGGTTCCGCTCCCCACGAGCATCCTGCGGACCAGACCTGCGCGTTATTTCTCCACGGCGCTTGCGCCACCGCTTCCTCCAACCGCTCCCAGTACACCCCGTCCCGGAAAAAATCGCTGACATGCACCGTCACAAAATTTTTCATGCGGCGGGCCAGGGCTGGCTCGGCGTCGAGATCCCGGGCCAGTTTGGCCAAAGACGTGTACCCTTCCCGCATCAGAAAACCCTGCAGGCGCCGCTCCACCTGAGGTCTTTTGTATCCTTGAAGATCCCACACCAAATCGGGATGGCGGGCCACGGTCTTGAGAAAGTCATTCCATTCCCGATCCAAAAATGCCGCGGCCATCGTGCATCACCTCGTTTATCCACCGCCCAATATCCTCAAGACTGCCCACCATGCTGGCCGCTCCCCTGTTGAGCACTGCTTGCGGCATCCCCCAGACGACCGCACTCCCGGGATCTTGCACCATCACCGTGCCGCCCGCCTGGCGGCACAATGCGGCCGAGTCCGCCCCATCCTCCCCCATCCCGGTCAGGATGGCCATGCACAATCCGGCGCCGAACACCCTCACCCCATCTCCCGCCGTCACATCAATGGCCGGCATCACGCCATGCAGGCGGACCCCCTGCTCACTCCACAGCCCGGTCGGATCCATCCGGAGATGGTAACCCCCGCGCGCTAGAACCACCAGACCCGGAGCCCACCGCACTTTTGCAGGCGCCAGAGGCGATTCCTGCACGGGGCGGCCAAGAATCTTTCCCAGGCGGGCGGCCAGGGAAGGGGTAAAACTCCCTGGCATGTGCTGAATGATTACCAGAGGCACCCCGGGCGCTCCCTCCACATGTCTCAGCACCCGCGCCAGAGCGGCCGGACCTCCCGTGGAAGCGCCGACCACCACAGCCTGCGCCGGGACCCTTGGCACCTGGGCTCCGGCCCGGTGCTGGCCCGGCGGCGGGCAAGGCGCTTGGCATGCCTCGAACTTGGTGATAATTTGATCCATCACATCCTCCAGCGGGCTGTCTGGGCCAGGCTTGCCCACAAAGTCCGTGGCGCCCGCCTCCAAGGCCGGCCATGTTTGGTCGGCGCCTCCGTGGGTCTGGGTCGACACCATAATAATGGGGCCTGCCCACAAAGCCCTGATGGCCTTGACGGTCTCAATGCCATCCATGCCTGGCATCACCACATCGAGAGTCACCAAGTCGGGAGCAAATCCCGACAGAGCCGCGAGAGCCGCATGGCCGTCCGCCACCGCGCGCGTCTCCCAGCCCCGGCGGCGAAACCGGTCCTTAAGCACAAAACGCACATAGGCGGAATCATCAACAATCAGAACGCCAGGCATAGCCCACTCCTCTAGGATTTTTGCACGGGCAGCACCTTGGTGAGGGCACTGAGCACCCGGTCCGGTTCATATGGCTTGACAATGAAGTCCTTGGCTCCATGCTGAATCGCTTGGATCACCATGGCCTGCTGTCCTAGTGCGGACACCATGATGACCCGGGCTTCCGGGTCGATCCGGCGAATTTCCTGCAGGGCATCAATCCCACTCATCTCCGGCATCGTAATGTCCATCAGCACACAGTCGGGATTCAGGGCCTGATACCTGGCGACCGCTTCCTTCCCGTCACTCGCCTCTTCCACTGCAAATCCCTGACCGGTCAGCAGCTTTTTCAGACGCATGCGCATGAAGGCGGCATCGTCCACAATCAGGATGGTCATGTCACTTTGCTCCCTTCGTCAACGGGGCAATCATAATTTCTCCCCAGAGAGTTTCCCCGGTCACCCGGAAGAGCGCTTCCGTAACGAGCACTTTTTGGCGGGCCGGCAGCACGGGAAACACACTGCTGCCCTGACCTTGCCGCACCTGCGGCACCGTCGGTTCAAACACCTCTCCGAAAATATTTGCAAATACATTCAGAAACGCTGTCCCCACAACGTTGCCCACTTCTCCCAAAGCCGACAGCCCCACGTCATCCAGAGGCAGGGGCACGTCTTCCCCCATCATGGCGGAGACCAGGCGCCGGCTGTTTTCCGGAGAGAAGATCAGGATGATGCGGGTGGGAATCAGCCCGGTCGCCCCCAGATTCACTGCGTAGAGCTCAGCGGCGTGGCGCGCGTCAAACTTGTCCAGGATATCTTTCCACTCGACCTCACTCACCGCTTTGTCCTCCATGGTGAAAGACAGCCCCGTCATGCGGCTCAGGGCACGGCTTGCCTCTTCCAGACCCGGCCCGCAAATTTTTCCCCAGATGCTCATGACTTGTTCCACGTTGGCTTCCATTCGCTGTCTCCCGTCCCCCCTCGTCAGTTAAGACCAGAGCCTGTTCTGGTAGACACCGGAAATCACCCGGGTCTGCTGATCAGCCTCGCGCAAATCAACCGTCTGCCCCTTGCTCTCCCCGTTCAGCATTAAAATCACGGGCCGGTTGGGCCAGTCCGCCGGCACCCGCTTCACCACCGCCACTTCCCGCCCCAAAGTCACCACCTGCCCTGCGGCATAAGGGGCGACGATGCGACCGAGTTTCCTGACCGCCTCCAGGGAAAAATCCGTGCCCGCGCCGCCCATCACCCACTCCAGCGCTTCGTGGGCGGGAAGAGGCTCTTGGTCGGTCTGGAAAATCAGCATCAGAAAGCTTTCCGCCAGACCCAGCAGCATGCCGCCCCGGTAAATCTCCTCCCCCTT